>JAOZUW010000161.1 GCA_029938465.1 Bacteroidales bacterium
GTGTTGGTTTGGCGACGCATATAAATTTTCCATGCATCAGAACCCGATTCACGGCCACCACCAGTGTCTTTTTCACCACCAAAGGCTCCACCAATTTCAGCTCCGGAAGTACCTAAGTTTACGTTGGCAATACCACAATCGCTACCTACACCCGATAGGAAAGTTTCAGCTTCGCGAACATCTAAAGTAAAGCAAGCAGAAGATAAACCCTGAGGTACATCATTATTAATATGGATGGCGTTATTAATATCACCACTATATTTAATAAGGTATACGATAGGAGCAAATGTTTCTTCCTGAACAATTTGATAATGGTTTTCAGCTTCTGCAATACAAGGCATTACATAATTTCCTGATTCGTAACCTTTTCCTTGTAATACTTCACCACCAAAGTGAATTTTTCCGCCTTCTTTTTGTACATTTTCTACTGCACTTTGGAATAAAGCAACAGAATGTTCGTCAATTAGTGGTCCAATTAAATAATCTTGATCTAAAGCATTACCTATTTTACTGCCTAAGCCTTTGTATGCTTTAATGAATTTATCTTTTACTTCATCAAAAATGCTTTCGTGAATAATCACTCTACGTGTAGAAGTACAACGCTGACCTGCAGTTCCTACTGTGCCAAATACTGTTGACATCACAGCCATCTGAATATCAGCTTTTGGAGAAATGATAACCGCATTGTTTCCACCTAACTCCAAGATAGTTTTGCCTAATCGTTTTCCAACAATTCCACCAACTCTTTTACCTACAGCTGTTGATCCTGTTATCGACATCAAAGGAATTCTTTTATCAGCTAAGAAGTTATCTCCCATTACAGATGATTTTGCAATAACAAGACTAAAAACACCTTCAGGTATATTGTTGGCTATTAAAACATCTTTTATAATTTTTTGAGTAGCAATGGCTGTTAGCGGAGTTTTAGAACTGGGTTTCCAAACTACCACATCACCTGCAATAGCTGCTAAAGCAGTATTCCAAGCCCAAACCGCTACAGGAAAATTATAGGAAGTTACAATTCCTACGATTCCTAGAGGATGATATTGCTCCGACAAACGGTGCTCTGGACGCTCCGATTGTAAATTTACACCATTGATCAATCGGGATTGTCCCACAGCAAAATCGCAGATATCAATCATTTCTTGAACTTCGCCCAAGCCTTCTTGGAAAATCTTCCCCATTTCGTATGTAACTAATGCTCCTAACTCATCTTTATATTCACGAAGAGCCAAACCAATTTGTCTCACTATTTCACCTCTTTCTGGTGCTGGAACTTTCTTCCATACTTTAAAAGCAGCTTGTGCTTTTTCCATGACCATTTCATAGTCTTCCATAGTGGCATTTTTCACTTTTGCAATTTCTTTGCCATCAATTGGAGAAAACGAACTGGTAATATTTCCTTTAGTATCAAACCAATCTACGCCTGTTGATACACCATTGTTTAATTTTTCAATTCCTAATTTCTTAAGAACATCTTGAATATTAATACTTTCCATCTTATTATTGTTTCAAATTTAGAGAGGCAAATATAATTCTATTTTCTATGAAAACGATAGTAAATGAAGTTATTTTATAAACGCCTATCTGAATTGGTAGTTTTACTGATAAATCCTATCTTCGCTGCCACAAAATAAAAAACCATGAAGTACCAAATAATATCCTTTATTGCGCTATTGTTCTTTTTTTCATCCTGCCAGAATGATATTCATAAAGGATCAGAAATAAGCAAAAATACAAGTCAAAAAATCAAGAAAACTTTTTTTAGAGAAATACCAATTGATTCTTTAATCAAGGAAAAATATCGGGTGCAAAAAAATGAAAATTTATCAGATATCTTAAGTAAACATCATGTGGATTATTCACAGATATACCGCTTGGTAGAAAAGGCTAAAGGTGTTGTTGATGTAAGGAAAATCAGAAGAGATAATACCTATTATTTATTAAAAACAAAAGATAGCACAGCCCAAGTGCAATACCTTATTTATGAGAAAAATAGAGTAGAATATGTGGTTTTTTCTTTAAATGATACTGTGGCAGTATGGAATGGGAAAAAAGAAGTAATCAGAGCCTTAGATACTGTTTCGGGTAAAGTGGAAACTTCTTTATGGATGGCTCTGTATGAGCAAAATATTAATCCAGAGTTGGCTTTAGAATTGTCGGAAATTTATGGATGGACTATTGACTTTTTTGGTATCCAAAAAGGGGATTATTTTACAGTATTTTTTGAACATTTGATAGTGGAACAAGATACCTTTGGTATTGGAGAAATATACGCTGCGAATTTTAATCATTATGGTACAGATTATGAGGCCTATTATTTTATACAAGATTCTGTAGGAGAATTTTTTGATGAAAAAGGTCAAAGTTTGAGAAAAACTTTTTTAAAAGCACCACTTCGTTATAAAAGGATAAGCTCCGGTTTTAGTAATAATCGTTTTCATCCGGTTTTAAAAAGATATCGACCACATCATGGCGTTGATTATGCAGCAGCTTCTGGAACGCCTGTTTATACTATTGGTGATGGACGAATCATAAAAAAAGGTTACCAAAAAAATGGTGGAGGAAACTATATTAAGATAAAACATAACAGTACCTATACCACTGTTTATATGCACCTTAGGGGTTTTGCAAAAAATATATATGTGGGCAAGCAGCTCAAGCAGGGCGATTTGATTGGCTATGTAGGAGCTACTGGTTTAGCTACCGGACCTCATCTCGATTTTAGAGTATATAAAAATGGAAGTGCCATAAATCCGCTCAGAATGAAATCGACACCTGCAAAACCCGTTGATTCTATTCATATTCAGGAATTTAATAAGCTAGTAGATTCATTAGGTCAGGTAGTTAAATAGCTTTTTAGAGAGAATTATTTTTTTGTTTTCAAAAACCATAGGTTTTTAGAATTCACAAAAAATACACCAAGCAAGATAGTTGTTACCCAAAGAAAAAAACTAAAGCTAACACTTTCGCCATCAAATATTCCCCATAAAACAGCTATTGCCGGAATAAAATAGGTTACACTGGAAGAGAAAACAGGATCAACAAGTTTTATCAAACGATAAAATAAAACTAGAGCAAAAGCTGTAGCTACTATTGCTAAGATACTTACATAAAACATTCCCATTAAAAAATCAGGTTTAAAACTTATCATTTGAGAAAAATCTGTAAACACAAATAGTACTATAGCTGCCAGCCCACCAATAATAAAATATTGAGCTACCAATATGGTAAAGGATGGTATATGATGGAGAATATATTTTATGATATTTACTTGAGTTCCATATCCTAAGGCTGCAATAAGGATATATAAGCTGTATTTGAAATTGAAAGAAAACTCTTGGCCTCCGCTGATAGTAAGTAATCCGTATGTTCCTATAAAAGTAATGATTATTCCCAAATAATTCCACCATTTAGCTTGGAACTGAAAAAATAGCACTCCTATCAACAAAGCAAACAAAGGAGTTAAAGAATTAAGTATTCCAGCTGTAGAACTATTAATGCCTTCTTGTGCAAAGGCAAATAAATAAGCCGGAAAAAAACTTCCAATCAAACCGGATATGGCAATAATAATCCAATCTTTCATCTTAATCCGTTTCATATATTTAAAGCTAAAAGGAAGCAAAGTGATGAATGTGATTAAAATTCTTAAGGAGCCAATTTGTACGGGAGAAAATACAAGCAAACTTTTCTTTATCAAAATAAAAGAAGTTCCCCAAATAAAAGTGAGTAAAATAAAAATAAAAAAGGCTGTTTTACTAATTCTCATCATTTCTTAGATTCAAAATAAAAAAAGCAAATATAGGCTTAAAAAACACAATAAAAAGGAAGGTTTTTTTAATAAATAATGCCATTATTATTATTATGGAAAGATGGGATCTTTTCTTTTTTACTCGAATCAAAGGATAACTACATAATCGGCATAAAAAGAACATGTTACAACTGTTTGAAAAAGAAATATTAGTTATGGAAATAACAATTTTTCAACAGCCTATTGTGAATAATAAAAACAAGCAATATTATTTACGTCTTAATGGCCTATGATACTAGTAAAACCAGACATTTAGAGAACTAAAAATACGTATTGATAAAAAAATACAAAAAAACTTGACTAGTCCACGCAACCATTTTGTTATTCTTTTTGTCTAAAAAGTGGTGGAAAAGCTTGAAACTTAAATATTTTTGGTTATTTTTACGCCGAAATTGTGCAACAAAATAGAGAAAGTATCGTATGTAGTGAAAACTAAAGCGAATAATTTATAAATCAAAAACATTTGAAAGGCTTGTTATAGTGCAATAATTGAGCTGAAAACATAAAGACGAAAACGAATAATTTAAGAAATAAATTTTCTAAATTTAATTTAATAATTACTAACTAAAATCAATTTGACGTATGAGAAATTTTACAAAAGTAGGTCTATTGATGATATTTATGCTATCATCAGTAATGACTTTTTCGCAATGTGACTGGAAAGTTGTATTGTATGACCAATATGGCGACGGCTGGAATGGCGGTCATATGGATGTAATTGTCGATGGAACTGTTGTTCTAGATGACATTACTCTACCTTATGGGGGTGGACCACTTGAGTTTACCTTTTCTGTTGCCGATGGTGCGGATGTATATACTACCTATAGTCCTGGTAGTTGGGCCTATGAGAATACCTATTACATTTATGATGCTTCTGATGTTGAGGTAGCAGTTGATGGAGCGGGTTATGTACAACCTTCCGGAATCCCTTCTGGAACTATTACAGGCTATTGTCCAATGCCGGAACTTACTATTAATCCAACTATTTTAGATCTTGGTGAATGGCCAGTAGATGGTTGGCAAGAAGCTGGTTATTTAGAGCTATATAATAGTGGTACAGGTAATGTGGTTATTGACGCAAGTGAATTAGATGACCAAGATGGTGTTTTTTCCATTACAGATTTAGCTCTTCCTCTTACATTAGCACAAGGTGGTGCTCCTGTATCTGTAGGTGTAAGCTTTAATGGTTCTACTGCTGGTGCGTTTACTGCTACTTATGTGGCTTCTTGGGGTGCAAAGTCAGTTACTACTGCCGCTCTTAGTGCTACTGCTTATGATCCTACCACAGGTGATATTGTTGAAGATCCATTTATGGTGAGTCTTCCTGTTGCTGAAGTAGGTGTTTCTACAGCAATGCCAATGAGAGGAAATTATATTCTTCCTGGTACTGCAACTAATGGTAAAGATGTAGTTTATAAATTTGACTTAGCAGATGATCAAGAAGTTGTTATTGGAATTACAAATGCAACTGAAACAGCAAAAGTAGCTATTTATGGTAGCGATTTTGGTGGCGAAGGCGGTCCTATGATTGCTAATGCTGTTGCTTCTGGTGGTACTGATATTACTGCTCCTTTATATATGGGATCTTACTATGTTGTTGTTAGCTGTGAAGCTGATGATGCTGGTATGACTTTTGATATTAATATTGATGGTACTACGCTACCTGTTCCAGATAAAGCTTTCAATCCTTCTCCTGCAGATGGTGAATTGAATGTAACTAACCCAGTTACTTTATCTTGGGAATTTGCTCCAAATACTTATGAGTATAAGTTAAGCTATGGTACTACCTATCCTGCTTCTGATATTTTAGTAGACTGGACAACTGACCTAGCTACTTCTTTTGACTTAGGTGGTTTAGATCCTTCTATGCAATATTTCTGGAGAGTAGATGTAAGAAACAATAACGGTACTACAGATGGTGACAATTGGGGTTTCACAACTACCATTACTCCTCCTTCTGGCTTAACTGCTACTGTTGATGAAGTTGACCCTATGGTTCAATGGAATGTAAACCTTGCTTGGACAGGTTCTGATAAAGCTTTATTAGGTTATAATGTATACCGTGATGCTGTTATGGTTAATGCGGCATTGGTTACAGGTACTACTTATGTTGATGAAGACTTAGCTTACAATATGAATCCTTGTTATGAATATACTGTTGAAGCAGTTTTTGACGAAG
>JAOZUW010000162.1 GCA_029938465.1 Bacteroidales bacterium
AAGCGAGATTAGTTGGTTTTTGGTTTTACTTCACTATTCACTATTCACTATTCACCAATCACCAATCTATAACTATTATTCAATCATAATTGAAAGTGCCACAACACCAGGACCTACGTTAAGAGCTAGAGCAGGCGGAGCATCTGTAATATATTTTGGTTTTAATCCGGTTAGTCTTTCCATTTCTTGTGCATAAATCTGGGTAGTACTTATATTATTAGCATGGGAGATAGCATAACCCCATATTTTATTTTCAGTAGTGATTTTTCGGATTTCTTTCAAAATCAATTTGATACTACTTTTTTCACTTAAGGGTTTGCCAGAGAGCTCTGTACGTCCTTCATTATTGAAAGTGATAATTGGTTTTAACCCAAGTATTTTTCCAAATAATCCTTTTATGGGGCTTACTCTTCCACTTTTTATCAGATATTTCATGGTTTTGCTACTCACCAACATTTTAGTTTTCCTGATCCATTCTTCCATTTTGCTCACAATTTCAGTCTTGCTTTCCCCTACTTCAATAGCATTAACCGTTCTTAATACTAATATGCCATGACCGCTAGCTAGTCGTTTGGAATTAATTACTGATATATCTTTATGCTGTTGTTGAGCAATGGTAGTCCCCGCTTTGTTGGAGTTGCTCCAGACACCACTAATATTTTTGCTCACATGAATACCAATAATAGATTCGAAAATAGTAGATAAGTAATCATATTTATTTAAAAAATCGTGGTAGCTAGGTGTTGCTGAACTGGGATATACATCAGATTGTTCCAATTTTTTATAAAATGCTTGTGCATTTAAAGTAACACCATCTAAATAATATCGATCACCAAAATGAATTTTTACCGGTACAGTCTGAATTTGATAGCGGTCTTTTAAGGATGTGGGAATATCACAAGTGCTATCTATAACAATTCCTATATGTTGTTTCCTATTGTTAATCAATTCCTTTTGCATCAGCATATCATCCACTTTCTGAAAAGTAATCTTCCCATCTGGTTCTAATACGCTAAAAACTTGAGCAGGATTGTCTGTGTGAATATGAAGCCGAAGTTTTTTGTGTGATCCAGCTACTACCACCGAATCACCGTAACTTGATATTTTATTTCGAACAACATCTTGAAAAGTTGGATGAGCTTCCTCTCTAACAAGCATAGCTTCTGTGCAATATCTATAAGTAAGTTCTTCATGCGATATGCTGCTATTAATATCTTGAATTTTAACTACATTTCTTGCCTTTAGAAGATCTCTAATTTCACCATTGTGAAAAAAATCAGTCATGCCTTCTAAAAAATGCACAAAAGCTTTTCCTCCAGCATCTACTACTTTGTGCTTAGCTAGTATTTCTAATTTTTTTGGTGTTTCTTCCAGACTTTTTCTGGCACTTTTTAATGAGGTAGTAATAAGCACATTAAAATCATCAATTTTATCTTTTAGGTTTTCAATACATTCGGCCCATTCTCGCATAACAGTAATCATAGTTCCTTCTACCGGGTTGCTAATGGCATCATAACTATAGCTAACAGCATTTTGTAAAGCATTAGAAAAAGTGTCAATAGAGATGTTATCATCATTAACAGATATCTTATCTGAAAAGCCATAAATAAATTGTGCGAAAATAATACCCGAATTACCACGAGCTCCAATAAGTGCGGCATCGGCTATAGCATCAGAAGTTACTTTTAGGTTAGCGGTAGGAATATAGGTGTCAATTATGGTATGCATTGTACTGGCTAAATTGGTTCCAGTATCGCCATCTTGTACAGGAAATACATTAATTTTGTTTAATGCTTTTTGATGTTCAAATATTCTTTGTGCACCAGCTAAAAAGCTGTAGTAGAATCGTTTGCCATTTAAAACTCGTGTGTTAACATCCTTTCGAACCATTCATCTCCTTCTTTGTTGTTCAGGCAAATGTACATTAATTATCATCTTTTTTAGTATTTGTATAGTTAAAAAAATAAAATCTATATGTCCAAATTATCTCTATTCGAATTAAGTTTAAAAATTTAAGATGCTAATATTCCATTTGTTTAAAATCGGAAATTTATTAGGATTTTTCTTTTATCTTTGTTTTTGGATAATAGGGTCTGCTGAAAAAGTCTGGGCTGTATCAGATATGAGGCGTGCAAGGCGAAATTGTATGTGAATACTATGAAGCCGAAGCTAACGAAGTAGATGATATTGCACAGGCTAACTAAAAAATGTAAGGTTTTTTAAACAATTCAAGTAAAAAGCTTACACTTTATTGTTGATTATTCAATATAAATTGTTGTAATATGGTAATATAAGTGTTTTTCAGCAAACCCTATAGTAGAAATGGCATAAGTAACTTTTGTACAATTCGTTCGTCAGTTATTTATAAAAGTACGATTCACAAGAATATAGTTTATGAAAAAAATACCCAAGTATAAAACCCTAAGGATATTTATTATTTCGGCATTGTTTTATTTTTTCTTGGTGATGCCTTTTTTGGGTTTTATTTTTATACAAAAGATTCCTGATTTGATGAATCGAGGGTTTTTTACTACTGATTCAAAAGCTAATGTCGGTAGGTTTGAAGTTGATTTTACAGATACGGTTAGTTTTAATGACACCATAATGTTGCCCGAGTATTACTTGGAGTATGCCGATAGTCTTAATCAGGCAATAGTTTCAATAAGCGATACTTCAGTGATTAAAGAGGTCATACTTGCAAGTGATTCAACTGATTCTTCAATGGTTATTATAGATGGAGGTAAAGAGAAACCTGGATATTTCGCTAAAAGTTTTGATATTTTTTTCTATGGAATTATCATTTCTTTAATCATCCTTATGATTTTTAGTTATCCTTTTAAACGATATTTCCGTAGAAAACGAAAAGGAAAGCCAATCAGCACACGTCTTGAGTTTTTTTGCAGGCGCTATTTACTGTATACTCCAGCTCTAAATACATTATTATTTGCTTTAGTCATTTTTAGTACTGTTGGCTATATTGGGTACATCTATTTTTATGGTAATCTGGCTGAAGATATTGGGATGGAGATTTTTGATGAGTATTTTTATATTGCAACTCTTTCTGGTTTTTTGTCTACTTTGTTTGTGTATTATTGGCATCAGCACAGGGTTCATTTATTTTATCTCGAAGTGTTATTTAGTGAGGAGGAATTACGAAAACGAATATTTAAAACAAGCTTAGGAGGAATTAGAAACAGATTATGGCTTGCCAGTGGTATGACTACTTTATTGCCTTTAAGTATTGTCATTTTCTATCTTATATTAAGCGTAACAAGGATTTCTGATTTAACAGTAGCAACAGAAGGCTCTGGAATTCGTGATGTGCTCTTGGGAGAGTATGCACAAATATTTTCAGATGAAGATCTATCTGATTTATATTATGTGAATTCTGTGAATACCTATATGATGTTTTTTGGAATTGGTACAAGTATATTTGTGTCACTGATGTATATTTTGTCCTTTGTTCGGTGGACAACCCTAGATATTGTATATCCTGTGAAGGAACTTTTAAGAAATATGCAGAAAACAGGTGATGGAAAAACCACTAATTTTAGCATAGTAAGAACCAATGATGAAATTGGTGAATTAACAGAGGGTTATAATATAATGTCCCAGCGGATTATTAATTATATTGATAATATTAATGAAATAAATAATTCCTATTATCGGTTTGTTCCTAAGCAGTTTCTTGATTTTTTAAATAAGAAGGATATAACAGATATACACCTTGGAGATCAGGTGCAAAAAGAAATGACAGTTATGTTTTCTGATATCCGTTCTTTTACTGAAATTTCCGAAAATCTAAACCCTAGAGAGAACTTTAATTTTATCAATCATTATTTGGGTTATATGGAGCCAATTATTTCACATAATCATGGTTTTATCGACAAATATATTGGCGATGCTATTATGGCGCTTTTCCCTGATTCTCCTGATGATGCAATAGATGCAGCTATTGAGATGAGAGTAAAATTAGATGAGTTTAATGAAGATTTAATATTAAATGGTAAAAAACCCATTGACAGTGGAATTGGATTAAATACAGGTAATTTGATGCTTGGTATAGTAGGAGGTAAGGGAAGATTAGAAGGGACTGTAATCTCTGACCACGTAAATTTAGCAAGCAGATTGGAAGGTTTAACAAAAAGATATGGTTCCTCAATAATTATTAGTCAAGATACCTTAATAAAATTAAAACATCCCGAAAATTATCATTATCGTTTTTTAGATAATGTAAAAGTGAAGGGGAAAAGAAATTCTGTAAATATTTTTGAAATACTTGATGGTGAACAAAAGGAGCTTCGAGAAGCAAAAATGGCTACAAATAAAGATTTTAGTAGTTCTTTACAGCTCTATAGAGGTAGAGATTTTAAACAAGCATTGATAATGTTTCAAGAAATACTATTGAAATCACCAGAAGATAAAGCCTGCGAGTTATATATTAAACGATGTAAAAGTTTTTTAGAAAAAGGAGTACCTGAGGATTGGGATGGATCAGAAATATGGAATATGAAATAGCTTCTCCAGCCTCCTGAAATCACCTTAACCAACTATTTTTTCTTTTTCTTTTTGATGTATTGCTTTTCTGCAATTTCCATTTCCTTCATCAAGGATTTCCAATCGGAATGAGTTTCATCCGAAGATTTTTTAATCTGTAGATATTCAGCATAGTCCAATTCTAAAACTTGAATCTTTTTACCGATTAATGTTTCGATTTCTTGCAAAAGAGGCATTTCTTCTTTACTGCAAAACGAATAAGCCTGACCTTTGTTTTTTCCTCTACCAGTACGTCCCACACGGTGAACATAATTCTCGGCTTGTTCGGGCATATCGTAATTTACAACATAATCTACATTAGGAATATCAATACCTCTAGCGCTAATATCTGTAGCAATAAGAACCTTTGTTTCACCTTTCTTGAATTTGTTCATCACATCTAGGCGATCCTTTTGTTCCTTATCGCCGTGAATACTCATAGCTGTAATATCAACTCTGGCCATAGCCTTAAGCACTCTTTCTGCTCTTACTTTTGTTCGGGTAAAGATTAAGAATTTTTTCTCGGCTTCATTTTTTATCATACGCTCCAGAAAAAATCGTTTATCATCCATTTCAATATGAGCAACGGCATGATCAACATTTTTTGATACCGGATCTTTTGGTGAGATTTGAATACGAATAGGGTTAATGACTAGAGAATAAGCTAATTTTTTTATTTCTTTATCAATTGTAGCTGAAAAGAATAAGGTTTGCCTTTGTTTGGGCAAGTGCCTCATTAAGTCCCTAATATCTTTAATAAAACCCAAGTCAAGCATATGATCTGCCTCATCTAACACTAAAGTATCAATTCTATTGAGTTTTATATAACCTTGACTCACAAGATCAAACATTCGGCCAGGAGTAGCAATTAGCACATCAATACCTTTTTCTAATTTCTGTATTTGAGGGCCTTGTTCTACACCACCAAAAACACAAAAGCTTTTAACTCTGGTATTATTTGCAAGTTTCTCAAAAACCTCTTGAATTTGAATGGCGAGTTCACGAGTAGGTACCATAACTAAGGTTTTAATGCCATCTTTACGGCTCTGACTTTTCTTTTTAGTATGTAGTTTTTCAATAATAGGTATAGCAAATGCCGCCGTTTTACCAGTTCCAGTTTGTGCAATAGCTAATAAATCTTCTCCTTTTAAAATAGGAGGGATGCATTTATATTGAATATCGGTTGGGCGTTTGAAGCCAAGCTTACCAATACTCATTTTCACTTCATCAGAAAAACTATAATCATCAAATTTCATAAGGTTCTTTTTTCAGCGGCAAAGATACAAGAAAGACAATATATTGAACTTGTTTAAAGATAACGGGATATTTTGAGAGTAAAGCATTGGCATACAGTGGCAAAGCTCATTTTTTATTGCATCTTGCCTCATGCAAGACCGAATTAAAAATAGCTGAAGTCAATTGTGTCAAGGGTTTGCTCGCAGTTTTGCTGT
>JAOZUW010000050.1 GCA_029938465.1 Bacteroidales bacterium
TACTTTGTGTGGCGAAGCAGAAAAGTATAATAACTAAACCACTATGGACTGGAAGATCCATAGGTATATTTTACGAATAAAATTTGTTTCTATTTTAATCCTAACTGGGTTAGAAGTCAGAAGGAAAATCTAGTTTTGGACTTCCAACTTCAAACCAAAAATTTGCAGAAACTGATAGTTTTACACTAAAGGTACATACCTGCCTGCTGGCAAAGGCAGGGTTTTAACTAATGATTGAGACCAATAAAATATCGCTCTACTTACGACCAAAATCAGCAGGTATTTCTCCCCAAAGCTTTGTATTCCATTTAAGAATCTGGGTATCATAGGAATTATTGTGCAACCATATTAGAGCTCGATCTATCAGCTCAAATACTTTGATATTTTTTTCCTGGCGTTTAAGTTTGGTATTGATACGCTTTTTGCGTACCCACGAGATAGCAGTAATAGAATCGGTATAAACGGGCATATCTAAGTTGTGTTTTTTTAGGTATGCCAAGGCATGCACCAAAGCTAAAAACTCCCCTAGGTTTACGGTAGCTTCGTTAAAAGGACCCAATCGGAATACTTTGGTTTCGGTTTCTGTAAAAACGCCTTGATATTCCATAATACCTGGGTTACCACTACAAGCAGCATCAACAGAAAGGCTAAATAAATTAGGTTTGTCTCCTTCTTTAAGAGGCAACTTACTTAAATCTTTTTTGCCTTTTTTTCCAATATAATTTGAGGGATTATCGCGATAAGCCAAAGAGGCTTCTTCTTTATTATCAAAGGATTTGTAAATTGGAGAACCATAACCATCAATATGTTGTTTACACTCTGCCCAGCTATCATAAATACCTGGATGATGTCCTTTCCAAACCACATAATATTTTTGCCTTTTTCTTGCCATAAATCTACTCCTTCAAATAAAGAAAACCCATAAGATGAAAAAGAGATCATCCTATGGGTTCAATATAAGAACCTATTTCTTAATTAACGAAATGGTTTTTCTTTGATTATTACTGATGATTTGAAGGAAATACACCCCATTTTCCAAATCAGAAATATCTAGTGTATAATGAGAAGAGGTTTTAAAAGTCTCTGTAACTTGCTCACCTAAAAGATTATAAACAGCAATTTCTAATGACTGCTGTTGCAGATTTTCAATTTGATAGATACCATTACTTGGATTTGGATAAACATGAATTGTATTATTCTGCATATCATTTACTCCACTAGCTGGTACACCAGTAACTAAAAGATTATCTACTTCCCATTTGGCAGCTCCATCTGTTGTGCTGGTATATTTAAAAGCTAGATAAAGAGTTTGATGACTGTATATATCTAAGTTTAAACTCCCTGATGATATCCATTCAAAACTACCTCCTGAAAAGGTAAATTCCTCTGTTAGCTCCACCCAAGTAAAACCATTAGGATCTGAACTGCCATCATAATCTTGGGATAAGAATACTTGCAAATCAGGACCGGAATAACTCATAGCATTGTCAAAAGAAAATTCCACGTCATCATATATAGAAGTGTTGAATGCAGGAGAGATAATCCAATCTTCATTATCTAAGGGGGCACCATCATAGCCACTCATCACTGCAAACTTTGCAGTATTATATTCCATAACATACCAATCCAAATCGCCTATAACACTAATTGGTGTCCAATCGCCAAAAGTATCATCTTCAAAATCAATAGAACTAATAAGGGTTATGTCTGGCATAGTAAGTTGGGCTGTTGGAGCTGTTCCATCGGTTTTAAAATCAATATCAGCACCTGAATTAGTATATGGATAGATGGTGAAATAATAGGTCTCTCCTGCTGTTAATCCTGCAAAAGAGGCTGCTTGGTTTCCAAAAGAAATATTTAAAGCTGCACTTCCATCACTTATGTCTGTATCGTCAGCTACTTCTGTTCCATCTACCGGAAGAGAAAAATCATCACTAGAAGATGCCAATACCAAATATTTTGAAGGTAATTGGTCACCAACAGCATCTACCCAAGTGATAGAAGCTGCCACACCATTTACTGCTGCAGCAAATTCAGTAGGATAATTAGTAGGTTCCGGCTTAATTTCATCATCTATAATAAAACTACTTTCATCAACAATTATTTCGCAGTTGCCATCCCAGTTTGCAGCAACATCATAAAAACGAACTTGGAAAGTAGCCTGCGTAGCTCCATCGGGGACTAAACCTGTATAGCTTAATAATTGCCAGCTATCCATATCTTCACTGTATTCATTTCCATAATAATTATCACCACCTTCAAAAAGAATGGACAAACGAGCTCTTCCAGCTGCATCATTATCAAATACATAAACACTTACAGCAATAGGTTCTCCTGCAGCTACTGCAAAGGTGTTTGATTTTAAGTTTTGGTTAGCATCACTGGTGAAAAGCACATGGCAACTACTACTACCTTCATGCACTTCAGTAGTGTTTTGAGTTACTGTTATGGCATCGCCATCAACAACCCAAGAATCCAGAACATCGCCAGTCCAATCTTCGAAACCAGCATTTTCAATTAAATTTTGAGCCATCATGCCCAAAGAGAATAGCATACTAAATGCTAATAATAAAGTAAATTTTTTCATCATAAAGTTTTTTTTAATACAAAAATCCATCTTAACTCATTCTATTGACATTCCTAGTTTTTTAACTACAAACTACTAATTGCCGAACCGCTTAAAGCTATATTCAAACTGCCACCGGTCATAAAATTTACACAGTAACAGTTTGAATAGCAAAAAAGCTTATTGTTTAATTATTTTAATTGTTTTTTGATGATCTCCAATAACAATATGCAAGAAATACATACCATTTTGTTGATCTAATAAGTCGAAATTATAATCCCCATTAATCAGGTTCATTTCCTGAATTTTTTCACCTATAATATTATAAACAGAGATGTGCATCTCTTTTAATAAAGGATTATAAACTTTAAAAATACCATTTGAAGGATTAGGACTCACTTTAATGCTGCTCCATTCTTGTTCATAAGTACCCACACCTACATGAATATAATCTAGCAGTGTTAAACTGTGGCTTCCTGTACTATTACTAACCGTTAATGTAACATCAAAATCTCCAGCTTGACTATATGAAATAACAGGATTTGGTGTATTAGAAGTGGATGGAGAACCTCCTTCAAATTCCCATTCAAAGTCTTCTGCATTACAAGTGGATAACTCTTCAAAAGTAACCACATCACCAATACCAATATAGATATAATCAGAAGTAAAATCAGCTATTGGAGCAGGAGCCATTTCGGGAGAACCAAAAATAGCATCTCCATTGGCATTATCTGTTAGATAGTTTACTGAAGCATGCCAATTATCACCCACAGAGTTTTCGGTATTTGGATCGCATATACTCAAAGATGGTCCATTTCCATTTGCTTCTTCTGGCCAAGGATAATCAGTTTGATAAGAAACGGAATCTACAGTAATACCTGTTGGATTTACCAGTTTTATTAATTCACCACTATTGCTTAAAGCACTGCCTTCATTCCATTCATAAGCTGTAATACCAAAAGTATTTAACATAGCAGAAGCATTTTTTGCAATTACCAAATAACTATCTATTTCCAAAGAAACATCTGGAAACATATATTCTATTCCGCTGGTAAAGGCATAGGAAAGCAGATTCACAGCCTCATCAGAATTATTATAGATCTCTATATATTCCAAAGAATCATCACCACTTTCTGGTGGATTATACATAATTTCAGTAATCACCAATTCGCCAACTAAGGCAGGAAGTACTGTTATAAAATCCGTTTCTGTTTTTGTATCGTTACCTGCAGAATTTTCTACATAAAGAGTAACATCGTAAGATCCGGCAGTACTATAAACCACTATTGGATTTTCTTCGGTTGATGATGATGGTGTTCCTCCATCGAAAGTCCATAACCAAGTTGTAGGATTATTCTGCGACATATCGGTAAAATGAACACTTTGACCAACAAATACTGTATTCATATCAGCAATAAAATCAGCAATAGGAGGTACTGCAGCTTCACCAACTGTAATATAAGCTTCTTTCACTTCAGTATCGTTTTCACTACCATTGCTAATGGTTAAAGTAACATCATAATCACCTGGTGTATCATAAAGAATATTAGCTGGATTTTCTTCATCTGATGTTCCGGGTGTACCTCCTTCAAAGGTCCAAGACCAAGTTGTAGGACCTCCAACAGATAAATCGGTAAAATTAACTGTTTCACCTGCCAGAATACTAATATTATCCGCTTCAAAATCAGCATCGAGAGAAGCTGCGCCACAATCTGCCAATGGTGTACCGTAAATATCCTGCCCTCCAATATTCGTTAAAAATTCTACACTAATACTCCAGTTTACAGGATCATTATTAGCTTGATTTGGATCACAAAAACGAAGAGATTTACCCGTTTCAGTATTAGGCCAAGGATCACCGGTTCCATACTCTACTGAAGTTACTACAGTACCAACATCATCACTTAACTCAAGCAATTCACCACTATTCGATAATCCGCCAGACCACTCTATTGCACTAAGACCAAAAGCATCCTGAATAGCAGAAGCATTTCCAGCTATAAGCAAATAAGCTCCAGAATTTATGTTCACATTACCAAAAGTAAGATCAACACCAGCTGTAAAACTATAATCCTCAAGATTTATAGTTGAAGATCCATTATTGTATATTTCAATATATTCTAGAGTATCTGTGCCACCCATTGCTTTATACATAATCTCTGTAATGACCAAGTCTGCAATCACCACTTCTAAAACATCAAAAGCGTCAGAATTACCAGCACTTAAGTTTCCGGCATCATCACTTACATTTAAAATTACTCCATTTTCATGGGGAGTATATGTAACACCAGTAATGGTTATAGTATTACTTCCATTAGGTATTGTCCCTATGAGGGTTCCTCCCAAAGTTCCTGAACCTGTCCCCACAGAAAGGCTTACATCTATATCGGTATCCACACTTGCTGGAACACCATTTACATCTTGTGATTGTACTGTAACTGAAAAATCTTGTCCTTCGTATACTGGATTACCATCATTAATAGCAGTAATATCTAATTTTACAGCCGGATTAGCACTGGAAGCTGGATTGATATCAGCAGCATCCCTACTGGTCACATATTCGCCATCATCGTTGGAATTGGCAATACACACAATATCTTGAGGATCAGACGGAATAGTAATTCCGATATAATCCACATCATAAAAAGTGGTTCGAAAGTTAGAAGTAGCCTTACTACCATCACTTATGGCATAAACTTGTCCGTTTTCAAAATCAGATCCAGCATCGGTAAAAACAACAGACTCTATTTTAATAAGTTCTGCCTCATAATCCTCAAAATTAGAATTAAAATCATCTAAAGTAATGGTTTCAGGAGTAATAGTATTTCCTGTTGAGGAAGCACTTCCTGGGTCGCCAGAAGGTACAAATTGTAACATTCCGCCATATTCATTAAGAGTACCTGTGATACCAGTAATACCATCATAGATATTATAAGAAGTCGTTATATTGCCATCATAATCATCTATTAATATGCCAGCAGTAGCGTCTTGAATATATTTTTGTCCCCTATAACTTTGCTGATATGTTAATATAGCTTCCCCAGTAAGTTGATAATAGGTTTCATCCACTGTTTGAGAGCGTAATTCTGCAATAGTACTCACTGTAGTGATTGATGGGAAAGAATAATTATTTTCAGCGATTGTACTAGGATCTAATCCCGACTTATAAGCTCTTGCTTTAACTGTAGTTGTTGTACTTACTGAAAATCCAGATGTATATTGGGTATCCGATTCATCAGGATCTGTTCCATCTGTTGTATAATATATATTTGCTCCATCAGTACCACAGGTGATAGTTACAGTAATAGGATCAAAATAATCACCCGAAGCAGGAGAGATAATAGGTGTAGATACATTACTTGCAGCACCTGCAGTATAGGTTCCAACAGGAAAAGGTGTAGCAGCTGAAGCATTTGAAGTTTCTCCGTCTAGTGCATCAGGTCCACTATATGAAAAATTACCTAATACAAAAGTACTACCATCAGGACCAGTACCATCAACTCTATAGGCCCAACCATCCAAATACTCCCATGGTTCTCCGGTTCCATCTAAATCGATATCACCAAAAACGTCTATCACACCACCATTCATAAATAGTTCAATAGCATCGTCACCATTTATATTAGCTGCATCATCTGTATAGTCAGGATCAAATCCAAACCAATTATTAAACTCAACATCTTCACTAGCTACATACACAAAATCACCAGCATTATAACTATCTGCCGGAAAAGTAAATTCTTCTCCATCGCTGCCTCCTCCATTATTAGCAGAACCCAAACCATAAACGCTCATATCTGCTACATTATTAATAACATATACTTCTATAGCTTTAGGTTGACCACCGGGAAGTGGTCCGTCAATGACTCCAGAAATAACCAAGTCTTGAGCTTGAGTTGATACGCCTACAAGCATAAAAAGCGCCATTAATAGGGTGTAAGTTTTTCTTATCATAATATACTATTTTATTATTTTATTATATTGATTTCTTTCCATTTTTCATCCCGAAAAAGGACACCAAATGTACTAAAAATATAGGATAGAAATAGCTTATGTTGATAAAAAACTATGTTTGTTAAGACTTAAGTTTTCTTAAAGAAATTTGGGGACTATCACCTTTATAAAATAAATATAATGGTAGATTTGCACCTCTTTTAGGAGTTGATATTTAAATATACTTGATAAAAACGGATCATAAGAGCTTGCTCATTGATAGACTATATACGATTTTAGCTTGCTTCCAAAAAAAACACGAAATATATTGTTGTATTAAAAAAAGGTTTTATCTTTGCACTCGCAAAACAACGATGGCGTCGTAGCTCAGTTGGTAGAGCAGAGGACTGAAAATCCTTGTGTCACTGGTTCAATTCCAGTCGATGCCACAAAAAAAGCCCGATTTATTCGGGCTTTTTTGCTTTTTATATTATCTAGTCTTGAGTGGAATCGAAGGTTGGTGCTAAATCTAATATCCCCAAAATAAAACGCTCACACTTCGACTCCTATGTTTGGCTTAAATGCGTTTGTATTTAATTATAAATTTAAAGTTCAGTATATGATAGGTAATAAATAATTATTCTATTATTATCGTATCTGCTTCTATCTTTATAAAATCCTCATTCTGTACTTTCCAAAAAGAAATATCAGCTTTATTTTCCTTGAGTTTTTTCACCCAATAATAAGGCAAATCAAAATGTTTTCGAATATTCCTATCTACAGCAATATTTTTACCTTCTGGAATTAACAACTCTATTTTTATTTCCTGATCTCGCCAATTCTTATTGTTTTGTAATCCGAAATAAGGATTTAAAACGATTGATGTACTATCTATAGAAAATTGATAAATGAGTTTTTCTATATTGTTGTTGGCCTCTTCTTCATTTTCACCTGAAGCTTCTACATATACTTTCATCTCAAAATGATCTTTAACTCCGGCTCTAATTGTTAATTCTGGAATTCCATAAAACTCACCGTCATGTAAAATAGGAAAGAGGATATCCTGCCCTATGACTTCCTGACTATTTTTATCTACAATATCTCTATAATATCCAATAGTATTTAGTTTTATATTTAAAGTATCAGAACTTACTTCATTAAAATTATAAGAAGTAATTCTTGTAGCATCACTCTTAAAAGCCCTGATGGTATTGTAACTCAAACCAAAAGAAACTATAAGTGTTACCAACCACACCTGCCAAGCAATATTGCCAAATAATTTATTTCGTTTAACGTTAAACAGAAAACGAATGCCCATAAATACCAACATAACAATGGGAATGAAAATACTTATGCTAATGACAAAAAGAGCCAGAACAGCATATTTGCCATCAAAAATAAAGGTATTCATAAAAACAGGTAAGGATAGCCCGTTTACAAAAAAGGTGTCAAATTCCATTCCCGGTAACCAATTAAAATAGAAAATTGCAAAAAATGCCAATGCTGTAGCTCCTGTTAAAAATAATAGCAGTCCTAAAATAAATTTTAAAACTCTTAATAATCCTCTTCCAATGGTTTTAAAAATATTTTCGATTTTCTTAAGCCCCTGACGGCGTACAGGTTTTGTTTTTTGATATACATCCTTTGCTTCTTCTGAAAATTCACTTAATCGACCACCAATATATGCAGCTTCTTCCCGAACTTTTTCTTCGATATTCTGAACTGTTACTTTCTTACCTTCCATTTCAATTCTTTCGGAAGTAGTAGTGGCTTCCGGAATAGAAACCCACAGTACTAAATAAACAAAGAACCCCACTCCTCCTGTAAAAATGGTAGCAATAAACAAAATGCGAATAAGGATAGGATCAATATTCAAATATTTTCCTAAACCACTGGCTACACCACCTATATGAGCATGAATAGGATCGCGAAATAACTTTTTCTTTTGTTTATTTTTTCCCTTATTTGTGTTTTGATCTATTTCATCAACCTCTTCTTCCATTTCATCGGCTTGACCCATAATATTCATGACTTTTTCCACATCTGTGAGGTCAATAACCGATTCCTTATCTTTATTCTGCTCTTTGAATAATTCTGCAATCCGGCTTTCTATATCCGCTACAATTTCATCACCACCCTCTTGTTTGCTAAAATATTTTTTAAGCTTCACAAAGTAGTCGGTCAGTTTTTTATAGGCATCTTCGTTGATATTAAAAACCCAACCACTAATATTTATTGTTAATGTCTTTTCCATGATCTATTTCTTTTCTTGTTCCTCATTAATAATATGATCTACAGCTTGCGTCAGATTATTCCAACTGCTTTTTAGAAAATTAAGGGATTCTTCCCCTTTTTCTGTTAGTTGATAATATTTACGTGGGGGTCCGGAGGTGGACTCTTCCCAACGATATTGTAGCAAAGCATCATTTTTTAATCGTGTGAGCAAAGGATACAAAGTACCCTCTACCACAATCAAATCAGAACTTTTTAATTTTTCAATGATATCAGATGCATAGGCGTCTTTCTCGGCAATGATAGCCAAAGTGCATAACTCCAGAACTCCTTTCCGCATTTGTGCTTTTGTTTTTTCGATATTCATCTCACTTGAGTTTTATTGAAATTTAAATACTATGTTTTGCAAAGATATGTATTTTATTCAGTACTATGTATTGCAATGTACTGTATTTTTACATATTTAACATGTAATTAACATGTCATTATTGATCATTTAGCTATGTTGTGAACAAATCAAAGTAGTAATGCTTATGAAAAAATAGTTCTATTTTGCTCATATACTGCTAGTTGCAGTATTAGCCTCCGTACTACAACTATACTCAGAACTATATTAACTTGATTTCTTAATTTAGGTGCTTAACAATGATCAGAACTAGAACTCTAACCTAAGCGTAGTCCAAAATCAAGGAAATAGCGGAAGCTTGCAATAAAGATTATAGCAAAAATCAAGATAGGAATGGATATTTTAATACTTCTGGGTTCTTCATCAAAATAATAATCTTGATAATTCCGATAAAGGAGCAAAGGTGGAAGAATCATAAAAATCATAAAGACATTGACTAATGTATCTAGAAATTCTGTTTTGGGTTGCGTAATAAAATAGATGATAATATTTCCAAAAACATAAGGTAAAAATATTTGATTGAGTAAAAACAAAGCACGCCCTTCTAGCTTAGAATAGTTATAATAGGAATTTGCTGACATCACCCAAAATTTAGCACTTAAAGAACCTACAATTACTGAAAGCATTAAGACTATTAAAGCCAGAATGAGTTTTCCAGTATCGGAATAATACATATAAATGATAACATATCCGAACCCTTTGCTTAGCATACTTCCAACTAACGCACCACTAATGATACGATTGAAACCATGGAAAATAGCCCATAAGAGCAATAGTTTTAATATTCCATTTTCTAGATATACTTTGCTATAAATAATTAAACTAAGTATTCCTATAAATAGTCCTACTATTGGTCCGGTAGCAAAAATAGCTTTCACTGCATCTGCATACCATGCATCATAATCCACTAAAAACTCAATATTATAATAATAAATAACCGTTTTATAATCGAACAATAAAGCAGTAATACCCATACTTAGCTTATCGAAAAAGGCTATAAAAAAGTAACTCAGCAGAAAGAACAATAAAGAGTTAATAGTTATTATCAATTGTTTTGGAAGCCATATTTGTTTCCAAAGTGAAGGGCCTTTCTTTTTTCTGGACTCAGGTAAACCTTTGCCTTTAAGTACGTCAATAATTATTTCTTTCTGCCGCTTTAGCACAAAACGTTTTCGTCGTTTTTTACGGTATTTTTCAAAACTTTTTTCCGCTTGTATGAGTTTAATTCTTTCTTTTTTCTGTGGACTTACAATTTTCTTTTTTCCAAGGCTTTTTATAAACACCCAAAATATCCTATGACGACGACGTCTATTCCATTTACGCAAAAATTTTTGCCTTTGCTTAAATATTTTTTGTTGTGGCGTATGCCTTTTCTTCCTGAACCCACTTTTTAATATTACTTTCAGTTTACGCCACTTTTTTCTTCTTTCAAACTTTCTTTGTTTTTGCGATTCTTCTCTTCTTTTCTTTTTATTTTGTTTTTCCTTTTCTTTTCGCTTCTTTTTTTGACGTTTTAAGTAGTTATAAATACGCCACAAACGAGACCACCAAGAATACGTTACTTTTTTTGGTGGTTTTTCACTATTAAAAATTAGTACAGCCCATTGTAGTAACAATTGCAATAATGAAATACGATATGTAATATTAGTTATTTGCAAAAAAAATATTTTAATCAAAAAAACTCGCAATACTATAGAGTCTTACGAGTTTTATCTTTTTTTGTTTGATCTTTATTTTGAGTATTAAATTCTTTAAGCAGTCATTGTTTTAAACTCTTTAGCATACTTACCATTTTCAAGCTTTTCTTTCACTTTAGAAAAACATTCTACAGTATATTCTACATCTTCAAGAGTATGAACAGCAGTAGGAATCAAACGCAATAGTATCATTCCTTTTGGGATAACAGGATAAACAACAATAGAGCAAAAAATACCATAATTTTCACGCAAATCGGCTGTAATTTGTGTAGCCTCAGGCACTCCGCCCTTTAAAATAACCGGAGTAACGGGGCTTTCTGTATCACCAAGATTAAACCCTTGTTCTTTTAATCCTTTCTGTAAAGCATTAACAATGACCCAAAGTTTATCTTTGTATTCCTGGCTTTCTTTAATCATTTCCAGTCTTTTTATAGCTCCCATAACCATAGGCATTGGTAATGATTTAGCATATATTTGAGAACGCATATTGTATTTTAGAAAACGAATAACATCTTTATCGCCAGCAACAAAACCACCAATTCCTGCCATAGATTTAGCAAAAGTTCCAAAATAAACATCAATTTCATCTTGCACACCAAAATGTTCTCCTGTTCCGGCTCCAGTTTCTCCCATAGTACCAAAACCATGGGCATCATCAACTAACAAACGGAACTCAAACTTCTTTTTCAATTCAGCAATCTCCTTCAATTTACCTAAATCACCAGCCATTCCATAAACGCCTTCAGTAATCACAAGAATACCACCACCATTTTTATTAGCTAATTTAGTGGCTCTTTCTAATTGCTTCTCAAGATTTACCATATTGTTATGAGGATACACAAAACGCTTACACACTTGCATACGCATACCATCCAAGATACAAGCATGAGCATCACTATCATAAACAATAACATCATGACGATCAACTAAAGTATCGATAATACTAACCATGCCTTGATAGCCATAGTTTAGTAAATAACCAGCTTTTTTACCAACAAAAGTAGCCAAGTCTTGCTCCAATTGTTCATGGTATTTTGTTTGCCCTGACATCATGCGAGCTCCCATAGGATAAGCCATCCCATATTCTTTTGCAGCATCGGCATCTGCTTTTCGCACATCAGGATGATTAGCCAAACCTAAATAATTGTTGAGCGACCAAACCAAAACTTCTTTACCTTGGAATTGCATTTTGTTAGACAATTCACCCTCTAATTTAGGGAATACATAGTATCCTTCAGCTTCATCGGCATATTGTCCAATACTACCTAGACCTGCTGTTGTTTTATTAAATAAATCCATATAAAAGTTGCTTTTTCTTTAAGTTTGCAAATGTATAAAAATATTGGAATATTATTTTTGTTTTATCAGTTTATACTTTTTCCCATACATTGTGTTTTGTGAACTTGTTTAAAGTTCACCATAAAACATTTTTTCCACAAGTGAATTTTTTTTTGTACTTTTAAGCATCGTTAATTTAAAAACTCTTGTCTTATGAAAAAAATAAATATTTATCTTTTATCTCTGATCTTATTCCTCTCTTTTACAGCTTGTAATGAGGTGGCTGAATCTCCTAATAATAAAAATGGGGACATTGATATCCCTACTATTGAAGTTGAAAAAGCAAAAGTGGCAGAACAATTAGATGTTTTAGTTCAAGCCGTTGAAAGTGGGAATATGGTTTTAATAGAAAAAATATGGTGTCCTAAAAAAGAAATCATGCTTATTGGTACTGAAAACGATGAGAAATTAGTAGGCTGGACACAAATTAAACAAGCTATAGGGCAACAATCTGATGAATTTTCTGATCTGTTAATTTCTATAACTGAACAAAATATATGGTTAGACGCTGATGGAAGAACAGCTTGGTTCTTTGAAGAATTAAACTATAATTTTATCTATAAAGATAAAGCTATGAGTTATGAAGGTATTAGGTTTACAGGTGTTTTTGTAAAATGCCCTGAAGGAATTTGGAGGTTAGTTCAAGGACATATGTCGGTACCTAGCAATTTAGAAGTTGAAGATTAAATAGCCATATACTACTTTAGCATTGTAAGAGCATAAGTGTAGGCACCAATAGCTATGGCCTTTGTGGTACCAAGTTTTGAAATACCAATTCCAATTTTTTTAACGGGATTATAGCTGATTGACTTGTCGCTTCTAGGAATTTTTATACTTACTGTTGAAGGCCTTAAAAAATCCTCCGAACAATTTGTGTCATTCATATTATAAGCAAAAACTTCCATTCGTTGGAGAGGGGAATTATCGAATGACGAAAATTGCTTATTGAGCTCTTCAACAATAACTGGCAAGATAATGCTATGAGCCCCACTTAAACCTCCTCCTATTACTACTAATCCATCAAACATTGTGATACTGTTGGCAATAGCATCAGCAGCAGCAATAGCTAAGTTTTTAAAGCTTTTAAGAGCAGCTTCCTTGTTTCCTTCTTCCTGTCCAATAGCTATTTTATATATATAAGATGGTTCTGGGCATTTCTCGATTGCAATAGCTGTTTCGCTAGCATAAACACGTTTTACACCCCTGATACTCACACTTTCCTCTACACTATAATTGAGATAGAGCGTATTACTCATCCTATTAATTTCTGCTGATGCACTATTATCACCTTCTATTATCTTATTATCTTGCACCAGTCCGGCTCCAAATCCAGTTCCTAAAGTGACCCCTATTAGGTTTTTGTATATTTTTTTTGAAGAATTCTTTTGTAGCAATTTATTCACATCAGGCAAAAACCCTCCTACCGACTCTCCAAGAGTAAATAAATCACCATCATTATTAATAAAAACAGGAATGTTAAAATAATTTTCTAGAAACGGGCCTAGTGCTACACCATCTTTAAAAACAGGCAAATTCTCTAAATCACCAATAATTCCATTCTTATAATCTGCCGGGCCTGGGAAAGCAAAACTTATTGCATGAACTTCTCCTACCCGATCCTTAGTCTGTTGGAAACCCAGAATCAGCTTATCTAGAAATTCATCAAGGGTCTTTACTTCAGCAGATATCTTTATTTCTTCTCCTAAAAATTCACCTGCCTTTATAGCTGAAAAAACCAAATTTGTTCCTCCAGCATCTAATGTTAGTATTGTTCTATTATCTTTAAATATGTTCATTATTTTAACGTGCTAGCCATTGTACAGGATTCATTTTACTAGTGCTTTTCCATATTTGAAACTGAAGCTTTGTTGTATTATCTTCTGAATCCTGAGCTATTTTCCCAATTTCTTGTTTTAGATTTACTATATCACCAGGCTTAACAAAAACCTCTTCCAAATTAGAATACAAAGAAAAGAATTGTCCATGCTTTATTAAAATTGCAAAATTAGCTGAACCTGGAACAGAAATGATACTCCTTACTTCGCCTTTAAAAACGGTTCGAGCAGTACTTCCCTTATTTGTAACAATATCAATCCCATCATTACGAATTTTTATACCTTTTAATACAGGATGGGCATGCTCACCAAAACTACTAAACACAACACCCTTTAAAACTGGCCAAGGTAATTTTCCTTTATTTTCTTCAAAACCTTTTGATAGTAATATCTCATCTGGAGTTAAACTAAACTCTTTAGCTTTAAGTGCCTCTGCAGCTAAAATCTTCTCTATTTTCTTTTTCAGTTTAGCTTTTTGATTATTCTTCTTTTTTAGATCCTTTTTAAGTTGCTTTTCTTTACCTTTGAGTTTATTTAATCCTCTTTGCTGTGTGATTTTCTTTTTGTTAATCTGATCTTTTTCGCTCTCTTCCTTTTTTCTTAAACCTTGCTTTTCTTCTTTTAAAGTTTCAAGCTTATTAATAGTTAGCTGAAGACTGTCTTGCTTGGATTGAATAATCTGAACTTGCGTTTTTCTGTATTCACTATATTGCTCAAAATACTTTAAACGCTTGAAAGCCTGATTGAAATCTTTAGAGGCAAAAACAAACATCATCCTATCATAACTGTTTAAGTTTTTTCGTGAATACACAATCATTTTAGCATATTCATCTTTTAACGCCAACAGTTCTTTTTCCTTTTTATTGATCAATAATTGCTTATCATCTATATCTTTGTTAACCAACTGTATTTCCTGACGAATCTTTTGAATTAGACTTTCTTGCTTCCTTATTTGCTGATCAAGAAGTTTAATCTGCACCAATGAAATATCTTTACTTTTTTTTGTCTCTTTTAAAATTTCATTAGTATAAGCTATCTCTTTTTCAAGCTGATGGATTTGCGAGCTTAGTTTTTTCTTATTCTGTGCTGATAACTCTACAGAAAAAAATAAGCTTAAAAAAAGTACTGTAAAAACCAATAATGATTTCCAAAATATCACGCTATATGATTTGTTTATTCTCACTGTATTTGTATCTCTTTATATTTTGATGGAATTTTAAAAGGGAAGGTTAGTTTTTTATCTAAACTTATTTTTATCAATGAAGCATCAATCATTACTTCTTTTTGAGCTGAAATGGTAATATTATATTGACTAGGAATTTTCTGTCCGCTCTCATTAACAAAGTCGCTATACTCTGCTACAATCTTTTTATTCTCATTTTTTATTTCTTTTATCTTTATCTGTTCAATTTTAAAACTTTCATGATTGAGCCACATGCTTTGATAGATCACCTGAGAATTACAATCTGGGCTTCTCAAATATTTTTTAAGCTGACGTCGGTGAGCAGATTCTAATTGATATTGATCACCAGAGATACTGGCTTTTAAGTCATGATAGTCATACCATTCAAAATCATTTCCTGTAAGCAGCGATTGTACAATATCATAATTAACCTCTGCATTAATCATTTGATTCACAAACTTATAACTACCAATGAAATAGGATTTCTCTAGTCGATTAAGATACAAAACGGAGTCATAAGTTAGCAATATACGAGCCACTTCCAAACCTATCCCTGCAGATATAGAAACCCATATTGCACTATCTTTTCTTATGCGAATATTTACTTTTATTGGAGTGGTTTTTCCATCACTAATAATATCAACCAGCGCTTTTGCTGAAAAAGTCTCAAATTTACTTTCGTTTTCTTGCATTTTAGAAAGTAAAAACTCTTCGCCTTCTTCTTTTAAAGGAGCTTTATAAGCTTTCTTTTGCACTGAACAGGATGCCAAAAGAAAGAGAATTAATATAAAAAAATGATATGTACTAATCCGTTTCATCCCAATATGTTGAATTTATCTTTTTATCTAAAACCAGTTGATCACCACCAGCCTTTTTTGCTTTTCTCCAGAAGGATTTCGCCTTACTTTTTTGATCAAGTTGATGCAAAATATCTCCCATATGTTCCAAAACTTCAGGGCTTGGAGGGTCGCTTTCATCAATAGATTGTTCTATATATTTTTGTGCTTCTGTATATTTACCCAACTTATATAGCACCCAACCATAAGTATCTAAATTATTACTATTGGGATCGGTTTCTATAGCTTTAGCAGCCATCTTCTCTGCTTTTTGTAAATCTCTATCTTCTATTGATAGATAGTATGCATAGTTGTTAAGTACAAAACTATTATTTGGGTTTATTTTTAAACAATTTTCATAGGCTTCATAAGCCTTGTCGTTTTGTTTATTTTCATGATATGCATCACCTAAAAACATATAAAACTGTTCGAGCAATTGTTCATTACTAACAAAATACAATCCTTGTTCTATTATTTCTATTACTCTTTCCACCTCTCCCAACCTATATTGGGCAATAGCACCCACATAATAAGGGAATTCCATTTGTGGAAATTGGGCTATGGCACGATCACTATAGTTAGCCAGTAGCGTATCACTATTGGTCATACTTAAGGAATACAATAGCTGCTCCCAAACAGGATATCGTGTACTGTCAATTTCTATTACTCTGATAAATTCTTGTGATGCCTCTACAAACAGGCTGTCGCGAAAAAGTAAATCGCCATATATGGCATGTGACTTAGCTTCATTGGGATGAGTTTCAACCAATATCTCGGCCAACTCAAAAGCACGTGATTTTAGTAGCGTATTGGAATTGCTAGCTTCAAAATAGCTCATCAAAACCCGAACTTTGGTATCGATATCCAAATTTGAATTAGAATAGCCCTCTTTTAAATATTCATAAGCTTTTTCCAAATCATTTTGTTTGGCATAGTAATCAGCTAAAGTAATTTGTATATACGGATTGTTAGGGTTTATTTCTAATACTTTCTCATACCAAGGAAGTGCTTTTTCTGTTTGTTTTTGCTGCATATACATTTCAGCAATCATACTACAATACTTCTCTTCTTGAGGATAGGTCTCGCTAAGCTCTATCATCACATCCACAGCTTTATTAAAGTTGTTTTCTTGCATATACAGATTACGCTTTTGAAAAGAAGTGCTTTCACTTATCCCATTAAGCTTTTCTATTTTATCAATGCATATCATAGCATTTTCATAATCATCAAGCGAATGATACAGCCCAGATAAACTCAATAAATATTCTGTATTATTAGGTTCTTCTTCTAACAATTTTCGATAAATACTTATGGCATCAGCAATTTGATAATTATTGCGGTATAAATCAATCAATAATAACGAATACCATTTATTTTTTGGATCTATTTTATGCGCCTTCTCCATCCAAAAAAGTGCTTCGTTAAATTTTTGATCATATAAATAAAGTCGAGCTAATTGAAACATAGCCGGATCATATTCTGAATCTATTTCCAAAGTTTTTTCGTAAAGCTTTACAGCCTCAGGATAATTTTCTAGCATTTTATACTTCTCAGCATCAAGAAAAGTATTCATGGCCCGACTATCTTTAGTATCTTTATCATCTTGAGCTTCTGCTTCTGCAGTAAAAATACTTAAGAATATCAATAACAGAAAAGCTGTTAATGATCGTGTAATATTTATCATATAATTATTTTTTTCCTGTAGAACCAAATCCACCAGCACCTCTTTCAGTTTTATCAAGCTCTTCTACTTCAACCCATTGAGCTCTTTCATGCTTGGCAATAACCATTTGAGCAACCCTTTCACCATCCTCTAATTCAAGAGTTCCTTTTGAAAAGTTGATTAAAATCACCTTTATTTCTCCTCTATAATCGGCATCAATGGTACCTGGAGAATTAACTACTCCAACTCCTTTTTTGTAGGCCAATCCGCTTCTGGGGCGCACTTGTGCTTCATAACCCACTGGCAATTCAATAAATATCCCTGTTGGAACAAGAATACGCTCCAATGGTTTAATATATAGTGTTTCGCTTAAATTGGCTCTTAAGTCCATTCCTGCAGAAGCAATAGTTTCGTATGCAGGAAGCGAGTGATTTGATTTGTTTACAATTCTTATATTCATAAAATAATCTACATTATATTTAACTATTCGCAAAAATAGCGAAAAGATTAATTTATTATCCTTTTTCCTTCCATTCTTTTACAATTTCACCATGGTCAAAAGCCAAATCAGGCAAAGTATCAAGATGAAACCATTGTACCTTTGCTGCATCGTCGCCAGCTTTGGCTTGTTGCAAACTCCTTAAAACACCAATATATACTACCGAAATGGTTCTGCCGCGCGGATCACGACCGGGATTTCCATAGGTTTTAAACTGCTGCAACTCTAATTCCGTGATATGAGTTTCTTCGGCGAGTTCACGATAAGCAGATTCTATCAATGTTTCATTCATCTCTACAAAACCTCCAGGCAAAGCCCAGCTGCCACTGTAGGGATCTCTTCCTCTCTCAATTAATAAGATTTGTGTAGGACCATTATATTCTCTAGTAACGATCATATCAACAGTTACCATAGGGCGGGGATATTCATAAGAGTACATAGCGACTATTTTTTTGCTAAAATAGTCAATCTTTTTTCTTTATGGCTTTACTTTTTTCTCAATCTACACTTTAGAAGCCATACCAAATACTATGGAATAAAGAAAAATTCTCCAGGATAGATGATTTCTATAAATAAGATTTCTATAAATTGAGGAAAAAAACTAATTTTACACCCTAAAAACTATAACACCATGTCAAAAATAAGACTTGCCATAAATGGTTTTGGCAGAATAGGACGAGCTACTTTTCGTCACTTGATTGATCATCCACAAATTGAGGTTGTAGCCATAAATGATTTATCAGATACTTATACTTTATCACATTTGTTGAAATACGATACCGTACACCGTGCTTTGCAGGCCGAATTACAATACGATAAAAATCATCTTATTGTAAATGGTCATCAAACCATAGTCTTACGAGAGAAAGATCCAAAAAAACTACCTTGGAAGGATTTAAATATTGATATAGTAATAGAATCTACAGGATTATTTGCCACTCGTGAAAAGGCCCATTTTCATATAGAAGCAGGAGCTCCAAAAGTTATTATTTCGGCGCCAGCCAAAGAAGATGAAAATAATGAAGTTCCTTTTGTGGTTTTAGGCGTAAATGATGAGGTCATTAATAAAAACGATCTTATTATTTCAAATGCCAGTTGCACCACCAATAATGTGGCTCCACTTATCAAGATATTAGATGAAAACTGGGGTATAGAAAAAGGGTTTATTACCACAGTACATAGTTATACTAAAGATCAGAATATTTTGGATGGGCCTCATGCCGATTTAAGAAGAGGACGTACCGCAGCTGAAAACATTGTCCCCACCACAACAGGTGCAGCAAAAGCTGTAACACGTATTTTCCCACATTTAACCAATAATTTGGGTGGTGCAGGTATTCGCGTTCCTGTTCCGGATGGCTCCCTTACTGATTTCACCTGCACTTTATCTAAGCCTGCAAATGTGGAAGATATAAATAAAGCTTTTAAAGAAGCCTCAGAAAATGATATGAAAGGTATTTTGGAATACACAGAAGACCCAATAGTATCAAGAGATGTTATTGGAAATACCCATAGTGCTGTTTTCGATTCGCAATTAACATCAGTTTTGGGCGATAAAAACAAATTGGTAAAAGTTATTGCCTGGTATGATAATGAAATAGGATATTCTTGCAGATTAATAGAGTTAGTTGAGAAATTTGCTTGATTCCTTAAAAAGCACAAAATGGGATAAAAATAAGGGAATCCGACTTTAATGCTTTAAAGCTTCCTTTTCTTTTAATAAATTCATGACGGTATTCCATGTAAAGGAGAAAAACTGAAAGCCTTCGATATTAATTCTGTCTTTATCCAAGTCTTCAACTACTTCTTCTAAAATCTTATAAAGTAATCCTTTTTGCTCTCCAATAAACATTTCATTAATATCTTTTTGAGAATCTATTTGCTGTAACATAGCCACCAATTGATTGGTATATTTATCTGCCAAATTCTTTTGATTCCCTGAAATAAGTCTTCTCAAACCCATCACAGCTGAACCTGTCAGGACAAATAGTGAAAGAATAAGAGCTAAAAAATCAGCGTTTCTGACAAAATATGATGGTTTTTCTCTATCATAAAAAATCAAAGCACCTTCGTGAATAGGAATAAAGGTTCCCACACCCCAATCAGGTTGAGAAATAAAACCAGCTAAAGGTGTTAATTTTAACAATTCTAATCGTCTTTCATATAAAACCCTTGTAATTTTTGTAATGGCTTCTTCATCTGTATTTTTATGACTTATCAGTATCCTATTTACAGAAACTGTAGGCAAATTTTCGCTAGGCAATAATGGATTTCCACTATAAGTTCCCATGGGAATCTCACCTA
>JAOZUW010000163.1 GCA_029938465.1 Bacteroidales bacterium
AAGACAAGTCAAGCGAATTTTTAAATTATATAATTAATGTATATTTGACAAAAACCTTATTACTAAAAAAATGCTATGAACTGGTATATCTTTTGGATAGCTATTTATCTGATTTTCATCATCTATTTAACGCTAAAGCATGTCAAGTCTCACGACTTAGAAAACTATTTAGTCAATAATCGTAATACGAAACTGGTTCCATTAGTTTTTACAACATTAGCCACTTTTGTTGGTGGAGGAACCTCTATCGGTCTTATGGCCATGGGCTATGAATCAGGATTTGCAGCAGTTGGAATTGGAATTGCCTATGTTATAGGTTTTATGATTATGATTCGTTTTGCTGGAAAGATACATCGCATTGGTGTAAAAGAGAGAATTTATTCCTTTCCTCAATATCTCAATTCAAGATATACTAAAGCTGATGAAGATCCTGGTTTTGCTCGTGTATTCTCAGCCATGGTAACTGGTGTAAATATTTTTATCTTTTTCTTTTTATTAGCAGCTCAATTTGTAGCTATGGCAAGCCTGTTGAAATTTGCTTTTGAAGTGGATTACACCTATGCAGCTATCATTTCGGGAATTATTATTATCACCTACACTGCTTTAGCTGGAATGGCTGGAGTTATAGTAACAGATAGTTTACAGTTTATTATTATTGTGTTGATGATCATATTTATTTTTATACCTGGTATAATTGAGGATACAGACTGGCTAAATCGTTTGTCCGAATTACCAAAAGATATGACTAATGGAACTGCTGAAGGAATAGGATTTCTGATAGCTTTACCTTTATTTCTAAGCTGGTCGGTTTTGGTGCGAATGGATATCTGGCAAAGAGTCTTGGCAGCAAAAAGTGATGCTGTAGCTCGAAAAATGAGTCTCTGGTCCGGAATAGGCATGTTACCCTTCTATATTATCTTTCCTCTTATTGGAATGACTGTAAGAATAACGCATGGAGAACACCTATTAAGTGAAGATGTTACCTATATATTCCTAAACGATCATTCAAATGCCTTTATTCTTGGCTTTGCAGTAATTGGTTTACTTTCAGCATTAATGTCATCTGGTGATAGTTTTTTAAATATCATTTCTATTTCCACAGCAAAGGATTTTTTTGGATGGAAAAAGAAAGAGAAAACTTCAGCCGACCTTCAAAAAAACATCAAGTGGATTAGCGGAATATTTGGAGTTCTTGCCCTATTATTGGCTTTAATCTTTCCGAGAATTGTTGACTTAATGGTAGTTGGTATTTCAATGATTGTGATCTACACACCTATTACACTTTTGGCTCTACTTAAAAAGAATCCATACAAATATAGATATGTAGCCTTATGGAGTATACTTTTAGCTTTTGTAGTAAATCTTACTTTTTTTCTACTTGGTATTTTCCTTCCAGAGCAGTTTAATGCTAAATCTTCTTTTATTCCTGCTTTTTTAGTAGCTACCATTAGCACATTAATTGGTATTGGAATTGTAAAAAGAAAAAAAATAACTACTAAAAGCCGTATTTAAATAGGCTATTCTTTTTCAGAATAAACCTCCACACCCATATTATAAAACATAAAAGCCCAAATATCACTGGCTTCTTTAATTCTTTGATTGGTAGATTTGCCAGCACCATGCCCTGCCTTTGTTTCTATTCTGATAAGTGTTGGGTTATTGCAAGATTGTTTGGATTGCAACTCAGCTGCAAATTTAAAAGAGTGTGCAGGCACTACCCTATCATCGTGATCGGCTGTAGTAATTAAAGTAGCTGGATAACAAGTACCATCATGAATATTATGCAAAGGAGAATATTTCAATAAATAATCAAATTGCTCAGCATCATCACTACTACCATAATCGGGCACCCAATAATAACCTATGGTGAATTTATGAAATCGCAACATATCCATAACTCCAACCTGAGGTATTGCCACCTGAAATAAATCGGGGCGTTGCGTCATACAAGCACCAACCAGTAAACCTCCATTAGATCCACCCCTAATAGCCAACTTCTCACTAGATGTATATCCATTTTCAATTAAATATTCTGCTGCTGCAATAAAATCATCAAATACATTTTGTTTATTTAGCTGTGTTCCTGCCTGATGCCACTCCTCACCATATTCACCACCCCCGCGAATATTTGGAAGCGCATAAACACCGCCATTTTCTAGCAAAATAAGATTTGAGATACTAAAATATGGAGTTAATGAAATATTAAAGCCACCATAACCATATAATAAAGTTGGGTTATTACCATTAAGCTCTATACCTTTTTTATATACTATAAACATGGGGATTTTCGTCCCGTCTTTACTGCTATAAAAAACCTGTTTGGTCTCATAATTCTCCATATCAAAATCTACACCCGATTCACGAAACACTTCTGCTTTATTGGTTTTAATATTATATTTAAAAGCCATTTTCGGAAAAGTAAAAGAGGTATATGAAAAGAAAGCCAAATCACTGTCTTTTTCGCCACTAAAACCACTAATGCTGCCAATCCCCGGCAATTCAATTTGATGCTCTAAACCACCATCCAAATTATAAACATATGCTTTAGAACTGGCATCATGCATATAGCTAACCAATAGTTTTCCACCGGCCATTCCTACATTGTTTAACACATCAGTAGATTGAGGAATTACTTCACTCGTTTCTGAAGGTTTATTTACATTAAATTTATAAACCCTGTTGCGAGGAGCATCTTTATTGGTCATCACAAATAATTCATTGCCTTCATTGTCTAAAACCCAAGTTTTGTTCTCAAAATCTTCTTGTATTGGAATAAAATCAGCTTTCTTCTTTTTGGCTTTTTTATAATAAAGAGCATTTCCTCTTGCCGAAGGATTATAACCACTTAATATTAAAAATCGTTCATCTTCGGTGGTATTGATATACCAACTGTATTTAGGGTTTTCGGTATCCTCATAAATCATTTTATCAGCATCTTGACTAGTCCCAGCTCTATGATAATAAACTTTACTATTTTCATTCACTCCCTTTAGCTCTTCACCATCTTTTGGAGCCTCAAAACGAGTATAGTAAAATCCATCTTTATACCAGCTCATCCCTGAAAATTTCACCCATTTCAAATGATCTTGGAGTTTGTTTTTGGTTTCTACTTCCATAACAAAAATCTCTTTCCAATCGGATCCACCTTTACTAATACTATAAGTACAAAACGCTCCATTTTTAGAGAAAGATAACGAACTTAAAGAAACTGTTCCATCATCTGAAAACGTATTGGGATCGAGAAAAACTACAGGATCCCCATCCAAATTTTTCATCTGATAAACTACAGCTTGAGCTTGCAAGCCATCGTTTTTATAATAATACCAATAATCACCCTTTTTAAAAGGCAAACCATATTTAGGGTAATCCCATATTTGTGTCAATCGATCTTCTATTTTTTGACGAAATGGAATCTCAGCCAATAATGAATCTGTTAAATGATTTTGTTCCATAACCCAAGCTTTGGTTTCGTCAGAATTATCATCCTCTAACCAACGATAAGGGTCTGGCACCTCTATACCAAAGTAAGTATCTATAGTGTCACCACAAACTGTTTCAGGATAAGATATTTTTTTATTATCAACTGATTCGCAAGATATTAAAGAAATAATAGCCAGAAAAAAGAAAAATCGAACATAAGCTTTCATAAGAGTATATTTTATTAGGATGTATATTGTTTTAAAAAAATAAAGATACTTAAATTTCGAAAACGAAAAAAGATAGGAAACAAAGTGAAAAAAATAGTACTTTTGCCTTGAATTGAAATATTTTAAGAAATGGATTTATCAGTAAAATATATGGGTTTAAACTTAAAAAACCCAATTATTGTCGGGAGCTCTGGACTAACTAATTCTGTAGAAAAAATACAGGATTTAGAAAAACAGGGAGCTGCAGCAGTTGTTCTAAAATCTTTATTTGAAGAACAAATAATTATGGAACAAGAAAAATCATTTAACCAAAATGATTTTGATTACCCTGAAGCAATGGATTACATGAAAGCTTATGTGGGTGATTCTTCTTTAAACGATTTTATCAAACTGATAAAAGAAGCCAAAGAAGCTGTTAGTATTCCTGTTATTGCAAGTATCAATTGCATAAGTGTTGGGAAATGGACCGAATTTGCTAAAAAAATTGAAGAAGCAGGTGCTGATGCTATGGAAATAAATATTTCTTTACTGCCTTCGGATATTGAAAAGACAAGTACTCATAACGAAAAAACTTATTTTAATATCATTGAAGCTGTAAAAAAACAGGTGAACATTCCTATTGCCGTTAAAATGAGTCATTATTCAGCTGGGCTGACACACCTTATTGCTCAACTGAGCTATACCAAAATGGTAGATGCTTTTGTTCTTTTCAATAGATATTATGCCCCTGATATTAATATCCACGACTTAAGCATTACATCATCTGCTGTTTTAAGCCGAGATGGAGATATATCAGAATCTTTAAGATGGGTAGCATTATTGTCGGATAAAATTCGAACTCCAATTTCAGCTTCAACAGGAGTACATAGTGGCGAAGATGTAGTCAAACAATTATTAGCTGGAGCCAAAACAGTGCAAGTAGTATCTTCAATATATAAAAACGGCAGCCCAGTTATTGGCGAAATGCTATCCTCTCTTGAAAAATGGATGGAAGAAAAAGAATATACCAATATTGAAGCTTTTAGGGGGATTATGAGCTATGATAGATTTAATGAGCCCCAAGCTTTTGAACGTATTCAGTTTATGAAGTATTTTGGTGGATTTGAATAAAAAACAAAACCCTTGTTGCAAGCTTATTATTAGTGAACATAAAAAAAGAAAAAATGAACGAATTAAATAGTGTAGTCACACAAATATTGCAAGTTTCTCCCATCATGAAAATCATCAGAATCAAACCTGTTGGCTGGGAGTTCCCTAGTTTTGAAGGGGGGCAATTTGTAGCATTGGCTTTACCTGGATCTGCTTCAAGATGCGATACTGCAACAGAGGAATTTGATCCACCTCAAGATCAAGATAAACTGATAAAAAGAGCTTACTCTATTGCTTCTACTTCTACTGCTGAATATGTTGAGTTTTATATTACTTTAGTACATTCAGGAGCTTTAACACCACGAATTTTTAATTTAAACATTGGCGACAAAGTGTGGATGGGTAAAAAAGGTGTTGGAATGTTTACACTTAATGAAGTAGATTCTAAGAAAAATATCATCTTAATTGCTACAGGAACAGGAGTCGCTCCATATATGAGTATGTTACGATCAGAAGCTTTGAAAAGAGAAGGTAGAATTATGATAGTTCATGGTGCAGCCAATAGTTGGGATCTTGGATACTCTAGCGAGCTACAACTTTTAGAAAGTATGTTTGATAAATTCGTATACCATCCAACTATTACAGACCCAGATAAAGAACCTGCTGGTTGGAGTGGTGATGTGCGGTTTATTGGTGATATTTGGGCTGATGACTTAGGTGAAAAAAAATGGGGATTTAAACCTAGCCCAGAAAATACAGAGTTTTTTCTATGTGGAAACCCACGTATGATCAATGGTATGGTAGAGATGCTAGCTGAAGATGGTTTTAAAGAACATAAGAAAAAATCACCTGGAGAAATTCACGTAGAAGAGTTTTAATAGGAATATAATTAAAGACTAAACCACTATGGACTGGAAGTACCATAGGTTTAATTTTTGAATACAATTCGTTTCTATTTTAATCTTAAAGGGTTAGAAGTCAGAAGCTAGAAGTCAGAATTAGACTACTTCTAGCTTTGGACCTTCAATTTCTAATCAAAAATTTGCAGAAACGGAAAGTCTTATACCAACTAAATTTCTAAATGATGGATAAAGAAATTGAATTATTT
>JAOZUW010000164.1 GCA_029938465.1 Bacteroidales bacterium
AGTACCTTCGTTTCTTGAAAGAAGAGAACAAACCTGATGCTTGATAGAAATAGCCCCATGCAAACATTAGTAAAAGATAAGCAATACTATAAATTCTGTTTTTACGGGTTTTTGAAGAACCTTCGTTTTTTTGATGCCTTTTTCATTCTTTTTTTAGTTGAAAAGGGAATACCATATACTCAAATAGGATTGCTTTACGCTATTCGAGAAATTGTTATAAATATATTTGAAATTCCTTCTGGATTTATTGCTGATACATATGGAAGAAAAAATGCTCTTATCGGTTCTTTTGTAGCCTATATAATTTCATTTTATATTTTCTATATCTCAAGCGATTTCTGGTGGTTTATGCTGGCTTTCATTTTGTATGGTATTGGTGATGCTTTTCGTTCTGGAACCCATAAAGGAATGATAATGGATTATCTTAGCATAAATCATTGGGATAATCAGAAAATAAATTATTATGGACACACTCGTTCATGCTCGCAAAAAGGTTCTGCCATATCATCTCTAATTGCTGGATTTATTGTGTTTTATAGCGGAAACTATCAGAACATCTTTTTGTATTCCATTATTCCATACTTATTGAATTTGTTTTTAATAATCACTTATCCAAAGGAGTTAAATCTTTCATTAAAAAAGAAGAATTCAAAAAGCAAATCAAATAAAACCTTATCGGCCAAGACATTTTTTAATATCATTAAACAGCCTAATGTTTTAAGAATCATTAATACTTCAGCTGTTCACTCTGCCTATTTACGAGCCGTTAAAGATTATATTCAACCCTTAATGGTAAATGTGGCATTGCTTATTCCTTTTATGATGGATATAGAAACAGATAAAAAAAATGGAGTTATTATTGGCGTTCTGTACTTTTTCATTTATCTCATCACATCAAAGGCATCTCAACTATCCTCTGTAATAGCCTCAAAACACAAGAGAAACATTTCTTATCTCACTTTGCTTTTAGGATTTCTCTCAGGAATACTGTGTGGTGTGTTTTTTATATACGATTTATGGTTTCTTGCTATTCTTGCTTTTGTTGGAATATATATTATCGAAAATATAAGGAAACCTATACTGACAGGCTATATTTCAGATCAAGTACCAAATGAGATTTTAACATCTGTTATTTCGGTACAGTCGGTATTAAAAACCACTATAACAGCTGTTCTTGCTTTTAGTTTTGGCGTTCTTGCCGACTTATTTGGTATTGGAATATCATTTGTAGTAATTTCTGGGGTTTTGGTCTTTATTACGATAGCACTCCAGGTATTTAATAAAATCCAGCTTAAAAAAGCTGCTCGTTAGCGTACACCACTGTAACTTTCCGAACACTTTGGAGTCCTATTAAGCAGATGAGCTTAGCGTTAATGCTTTGTGGTTCAAACACAAGGTGTTATTGGCATAATAAATGAGCTATATTTGTATACAACAAAAATATATTTATTCAGATGATTCGATTAGAAGGTATTCATAAATCTTATATAACAGGTTCAAACCAACTTCATGTATTAAAAGGTGTTGATTTACACATTGAAAAAGGGGAGATGGTAAGCATAATGGGGTCGTCTGGTTCTGGGAAATCAACTTTGCTGAATATTATAGGGATTCTAGATAATTATGATGAAGGAAAATTTTGGCTTGACGGTGATTATATAGGAAAGATGAGTGAAAAAAAGGCTGCTCAGTATCGAAACAGATTGATAGGTTTCGTTTTTCAATCTTTCAATCTTATTTCTTTTAAAAATGCAGTAGAAAATGTGGCCCTACCTTTATATTATAAAAAGGTAAGCAGGAAAAAGAGAAATATACAGGCTTTGGAATATTTGGATAGATTGGGTTTAAAAGACTGGGCACATCACTTGCCTAGCGAACTATCAGGTGGGCAAAAACAGCGTTTGGCCATAGCCAGAGCTCTTATCTCAAAACCTAAAGTTATCCTTGCTGATGAACCTACTGGTGCTCTGGATTCTCAAACTTCTATTGAAATGATGAAACTTTTTCAGGAAATTAACCAAATGGGAATAACGATTATTATTGTAACACATGAAAGAGATATTGCGGCAAAAACAGCTAAAATTATTAATATAAAAGATGGCTTAATAGATTCGGTAATTGATAATGGTGAGAGAAAGAAATGGTTATCAGATCATGTAATGGCTTTATAAAAAAAACGGTAATTAAGAATAATGTTTGATATTGACAATTGGCAGGAGATTTATAGTACCATCAGCAAAAACAAGCTGAGGACTTTCCTTACAGGCTTTAGTGTAGCCTGGGGAATCTTTATGCTTATTATTCTTTTAGGTTCGGGATATGGTTTAGAAAATGGAGTAAGCAAGGAGTTTGAAGGGGATGCCACGAATACTATTTCTATCAATCAAGGAATTACCAGTAAAGCTTTTCAAGGATATAAGCCTGGTAGATTTATACAATTCACAAATGATGACTATGAAAAAGTGAAACCTATGGATAAGGTGGAGCATATCTCAGCTAGGGTAAATATAAGAAATTCAACAGTTTTGTCCTATAAAAGTGAATTTGGCACCTTTGATATTCTGAGTATTCACCCTGATTATCGGTATGTAGAAGACTTAAGCATGATAGTGGGGCGTTTTTTAAATGAAATTGATATTGAAGAAAAACGCAAAGTAGTATCTATTGGGAGATTAGTTAAAGAGGCACTGTTTAAAAATGAGGAAGCTCTTGGTAAATATATCAAAGTGGGCTCCATTCCCTTTAAGGTAGTTGGTGTTTTTGATGATCCGGGAGGTGATAGAGATCTTTCAAGAGTATATATTCCCATAACAACGGCACAAATGGTTTTTAATCGAGGAAACAAAATAAATAGAATAAATATAACGGTTGGGGATGCCACAGTGAAAGAAAGTGAAGTTCTGGTGGAAAACATCAGAAAGGATTTAGCACAAAAACATCATTTTGATATAGAAGACAAAAGAGCCATTTTTATATGGAATAATGTGGAGCAGTATCAAAAATTTATGCGGCTTTTTGCCAGCATCAGGCTTTTTATATGGGTTATTGGTATAGGAACCATAATAGCTGGAATTGTTGGAGTGAGCAATATTATGATGATAGTGGTAAAGGAACGCACCAAGGAAATAGGAATACGTAAGGCCTTAGGCGCTTCTCCAGCATCGGTGGTTAGTCTTATTTTGCAAGAGGCTATTTTAATTACAGCTTTTGCCGGTTATGTGGGCTTGGTTGCTGGAGTTGGTTTGCTGGAGTTGGTATCCAGAAATATGGAGGGTGTAGATTATTTTGCCAATCCGGAGGTAAATATTAATGTAGCTCTTTTGGCCACATTGGTTCTTATTATTTCCGGAGCTATAGCCGGCTTTGTCCCTGCAAAAAAAGCAGCAAGTGTTAAACCTGTAGTAGCCTTAAGAGACGAATAAGTATAAATCTGAATATAGAGATGTTTGATCTAGACAAATGGAATGAAATATATTTTGCGTTGAAAAAGAACAAATTGCGTACTTTTTTTACGGCATTCGGTGTGTTTTGGGGTATCTTTATGTTGGTGGTGATGATGGGCGCAGGTAGAGGTTTACACAATGGAGTAAATATGGATATGGGTGATATGGCTACCAATAGCATGTTTATGTGGACACGAAATACTACTATACCCTACAAAGGTTTTCCAAGAGGAAGAAGATATTCTTTTCAGAATAGCGATACAGAAGCCCTAAAAAGCAATATTCCTGAGATTAAATATATTGCTGCAAGATTGCAAGGTTGGGGTGGCGATGGCACTAATAATGTGATTCGTGGTGAAAGAATAGGAGGGTTTAGAATACAAGGCGATTATCCAGATTATAATAAAATAGAACCTGTGGATATTATAAATGGCCGTTTTATTAATGATACCGACATTGGAGAATTACGGAAAGTCGCTGTAATTGGGCTTAGAGTTTATGAAGAAATGTTTGATGCTGATGAAGATCCTATAGACCAATATTTACAGATTCAAGGCGTTTATTTTAAGGTCGTTGGGCTCTTTAAATCCAAGAAAAGTGATCAGCAGGCCGATCGTGATAATCAGCAAATCATATTACCATTTACCACTTTACAGAGAGTGTATAATTATGGCGATATTGTGGGTTGGTATGCCATTACTTCGCATGATGATGTATCTGTATCTATTGTAGAAGAAAAAGCCAAGTCTATGATGAGAAATCGTCATAGTATTCATCCGGATGATGATAGAGCTATAGGCTCTTTTAATTTGGAAGTGGAGTTTAAAAAAATGACCAACTTATTTAATGGTATCGATGCTTTGATATGGATAGTAGGGATAGGAACCCTTTTTGCCGGAGTTATTGGAGTGAGTAATATTATGTTGATAGTAGTAAAGGAGCGGACTAAAGAAATTGGAATTCAACGCGCATTGGGTGCATCACCACGAGATATCATCAGTCAAATAATTTCTGAAGCAGTATTGTTAACCACTTTTGCTGGATATGTTGGTTTGGTGTTTGGTGTTGGATTGCTAGAATTACTAAATTATGTTTTAGTGGTAACTGGTGGCGAAAGTAATATGTTTGCCAATCCATCAGTAGATTTTAATATGGCTATAACAGCATTAATAATATTGGTAATTTCTGGAGCTTTTGCAGGTTGGATTCCGGCTAAACGAGCCATTAGTATTAAACCTATTGATGCATTAAGAGACGAATTGTAAGCGAATATAAGAACAATTAATAATTATAATATATGAAGACATTTTTCAAGATTTTTATTTTAGTAGTAATCATTGGTGTTTTTATTTTCACCATTTATTATCTTTATCAGAAATCGCAAGAAAAGCCTGTGATTTACGAAACTACAACAGCTTTTAAAAGCAATATAGTACTCAAAACGGTGGCTACAGGTAAAGTAGTACCACGAAAAGAGATTGAAATAAAACCAAAAATTTCCGGAATAATAAATGACCTTTATGTTAAAGAAGGAGAAATTATAAATAAGGGAGATTTAATAGCTAAGGTGAAAATTATACCCAATATGGTGAATTTGAACAATGCCGAATCTCGAGTTACTCGTGCTAAAAATGCTTTGGATATTGCTCAAAAGAACTACAATAGAAACAAGCAGCTTCTCGATAAAAATGTAATTGCTAAAACCAATTTCGAAGATTTTGAATATGAATACACCAATGCAAAAGAAGAGCTGAAATCTGCCGAAAACAATTTGGAATTGATAAAAGAAGGTCAGACGAAAAACGCCAAGCAAAGCACCAATACTCAAATTCGGTCAACCATAACCGGAATGGTGTTGGATATTCCTGTAGAAATAGGAAATTCAGTTATCGAAAGTAATACTTTTAACGATGGAACAACCATTGCAGTAGTTGCCGATATGGGTGAAATGGTTTTTGAAGGAGAAGTAGACGAAAGTGAAGTAGGAAAAATACACCAGGGAATGGATTTGATACTTACCATTGGAGCGATAAATGAGATCAAATTTCACGCCATATTAGAGTATATTTCTCCAAAGGGTAGAGAGGAAAATGGTGCCATTCAGTTTGAGATAAAGGCAGCAGTAGATCTTATTGATTCTATTTTTGTAAGAGCAGGATATAGTGCCAATGCTGATATTGTTTTGGATCAACGAGATAGTGTTCTTGTGATTAGCGAAAGCCTGATTAATTTTGAAAACGACTCCGTTTTTGTTGAAGTAGAGACTGAAGATCAGGTGTTTGAAAAGAGATATATAGAAACAGGATTATCTGACGGCATTAATATTGAAGTGCTTTCGGGCCTTGTAAAAGATGATAAGATTAAGAAGTTGAAATA
>JAOZUW010000165.1 GCA_029938465.1 Bacteroidales bacterium
CGAGCACATGCCCCTCAAGCATGCGTGTCTACCAATTTCACCACCTGGGCTTTTTGTGGCTGCAAATATACATTGTTTTTTTAAAATAATGTATTCAGAGAAGTGGATAATAATTTTAAATAGATTCGCATTATTTAAATATTTTTTAGTAAATTTGATAGGTATTAATTAAAGATAAATCAATGTTCTTAGAAAAAGATTTAAAACAGATAGCAGAGAAAGGAATTTCTTTGGAAAGAGTTAATGTTCAAATAGAAAATTTCAAAAAAGGGTTTCCATTTATTAAGCTTGCTGCTGCAGCCACTAAGAAATATGGTTTATTGGTTATGACGGATGAAGATACAATGCAATTACAAAAGGAATATGATCTTCTTATTGATGAATTAAAGCTTGTAAAAATGGTTCCGGCTTCAGGTGCTGCCAGCCGAATGTTTAAGAGTTTGTTTGAATTTTCTGGTATATATGAGAATAACAAAGCAGGAGAAGAGCTTTTTTTGAAAGATAAAAGTTTTAATTCGGTTTACTACTTTATGGAGCATATTGAGAAATTCGCCTTTTATAAAGATCTGACCGAAGTAATGCTAAAAGATGGCTATGATTTATTGCAAGAGAAAGAAAAAAAGAATTATGCTTTTATAATAGATTATCTCCTGCAAGATAAGGGATTAAACTATGCTCAATTACCAAAAGGTTTACTTAGATTTCATCATTATTCTGATGGAGATCGATATGCTATAGAAGAGCATTTAGTGGAGGCTGCAGAGTATGGAACCAATAAAGAAAAAACAGCTCATCTTCATTTTACAGTTTCGCCAGATCATAAAAAGAAGTTTGAGGAAACGCTTAAGCAAGTAAAAGGTAAATATGAAAAGAAATATAAAATACAATACAATATTAATTTCTCTCAGCAAAAAACTTCTACTGATACTATAGCAGTAACTCCTGATAATGAGCCTTTTCGTGAGGAAGATGGGAGTATTTTATTTCGGCCAGGAGGACATGGTGCATTAATAGAGAATTTGAATGAAATTGATGCGGATATTGTTTTTATAAAAAATATAGATAATGTGGTTCCTGATAGAATAAAAACAACAACATTTGAATATAAGAAACTCATTGGTAGTCTTTTGATTAAGACTTTAAATAAGGTACATGGCTTTCTTGATGTTTTGGAGGATGGTAACTTAAGCGATAAAGAATTATTAAATATTTATGATTATTTGAATAAGCAATTGTTTATTACACCTCCTAATTACATAAGCTCTTTGGATAAAATGGAACAAATAGATTGGTTGTATGAACAGTTAAATAAACCAATTAGAGTTTGTGGGATGGTGAAGAATGAAGGTGAACCTGGAGGAGGTCCATTTGTTGTTTTGGATGAGGATGGAAGTAAAAGTTTGCAAATTGTTGAATCTTCTCAAATAGATTTTGTAGATAAAGAGCAGGCAGATATAGTTAAGCAAGCTACGCATTTTAATCCTGTTGATTTGGTTTGCGCTTTAAAAGATTTTCAAAAAAATAAGTTTGATTTAACTCTATTTGTAGATAAAAATACTGGTTTTATCTCTGAGAAATCGAAAAATGGAAAAGAATTAAAGGCTCAGGAGTTACCGGGCTTATGGAATGGAGCTATGGCGCAATGGATCACTATTTTTGTAGAAGTGCCTATATTAACTTTTAATCCGGTTAAAACAGTGAATGATTTACTTCGTGAGAATCATAAATAGCCTATTTTATTATTGGAAAAAGTCTTATTAACACAAATATGTAAATAGATTAATTATATATTTTGCGTATCAAATCAAATTTACTTACTTTTGTTTGCTAACGATAAATCGTGATAGGTACTTGCAAACATATTGTTTTGATTGTAATGTTGGTTTTTATGTCTTCATTAGGACATAGTCAATGTCAAATATTGTCAGATTTTGATGATTATCAACCCACTGGAATGTCTTCAACTATTCAATGGATAACAGTTAATCATAGCGAAGTAAACTGTTTTTCATCCGATTGGCAACCTTCGTTTTTTGTGAACCAAGATACTTTATTAAATGTAAGAATAACTGGTGAGATTTTCATTCCTTCATCAGCTAATGATGACGATTTTGTTGGATTTGTTTTTGGTTATAGATCGCCTAATGCACTTACTCCTGATAATGATAATCATTTTTATCTTTTTGATTGGAAAAGAAATAGTCAGCATGCTCCAGCTGAATTTGGAGGATTGATGGCTTATGAGGGTTTTAATTTGGTGTCAGCCAGTGGAATTATTGACGATGATCCGGTTACGACCTATAAATATTTTTGGGCACACCAACAAAATGAAAATTTTGAAGTTCTAGATCAGAAAATAGGTAATACCCTTGGTTGGAAATATAATACTCATTATCAATTTGAGCTGATATATACTTATAATAAAATTCAGATTAGTATAGATGGAGAACAAATATTTAGTCTTGATGGTTGTTTTGAACCAGGTTTGTTTGGTTTGTATAGTTTTAGTCAAAATAGAGTTACTTATAGAAATATTGTCATAGAGCAAGCTTATGAGATTAATATTGAGGGGATTGGAGGATATTTCTGTGAAGAGCGTGAAGTCTCCTTTAGTTTTATGGATATAAATTGTACTTATGTCCCTGCTAGCTTATTAGATTACCAATGGTATTTTGGTGATGGTTCAGCTGTTTCAAATGAACTTAATCCATCACATATTTACGATGATCCAGGGGTTTATGATGTTCAGCTTTTACTAACAAATAGTGAATATTGTATTGATACCATATTTAAAACTGTTTTTATTGAAGCAAAAGCAAGTATAACACAACAGCCACAAGATCAATCTTGTTATGTAGGTGATCAGGTTGGATTTTCAGTTCAGGCCGAGAATGGAGAGTCTTATCAGTGGTATATGAAAGCTCAAGGGGCTAGTTATTGGTCAATAATGTCGAATAATGGCTATTTCTCTGGAGTAAATACAGCTGATTTAGTGGTTTCAAACGTACGCCCACATTTTGATGAAATGATGTTTCGGTGTATGGTTGATGGCCATTGTTATAATCCTGTAACGAGTAATGGTGCACAATTAACAATTATAGATATCCCTGTAAGAGCAGAGGTGCATACTACAGATTCTCGTATCTGTGCTATGGATTCTTCTTATTTAACAATAACATTGAAAGAATTATACCAGGTTTCTCAAGCTAATCTGAGAATCATTTATGATACTAATGCAATCCAAGTTACTGAAGTTACCACTTTTTTTCAAAATGTGGACTTTGAGATTCATTGGCAAGAAAACTATATTAATATTGCCATGTCCATTGAGGATCCATTAAATATAAATGAAGCTATTGTTGCTGCATTTGATATTACAGCTATTAGTACAGTTTCAGAGCCTACTATTTTTTCTTGGGACGAAGAAGCCACGTTTTTTATAGATTTTATGGGAGATACAATTTATCATTTTTTATACAATACTAATATATTAATTCACCAGGCTTTTACACCTGAATTTAATGATACGGTAAATCTATGTAGAGGTGAGAGTATTGAAATTGACCCACAATTATTCTATGAAGTTGAATGGAGTAATGGTGATAATGGAATAGAATTTTCCCCATCTGCAAGTGGTCATTACTGGGTATATATAGAGGATAGGAACACTTGTGTTTCTTCTGATAGTTTTTATTTGAATTTAAATGATTTCCCCCAGCCTCCAACTGATATTATATGGACGAAACCATTTTACTGTAGTGCTGAGGAATTTATTGATTTTGCGGTTGAAGGAGGTAAAGGTCATATTTTAAAATATGCCTATAATGATATAATTACTTTTGATTCACTAAACAATCAGCCCTACTATCATATTCCAAATCCTGAATCAGGTTTTAATTTAGAAATAGCCTGGAAAAATGCTTGTGGTACTTCAAATAGTATTGTTGAAAATATAGAAGTGTATCAAAATATTGATCCTAGTGTAACTATTTCTTCTAATCAAAAAAATGCTGTTTTAGGAGAGAAGATTGTGTTTGAAGCTATATCAGAACATTCCGGTGTTAAACCTATTTATTCCTGGTTCGTTGAGGATTTATTAAAACAAGATGGTGTTCAAAATAATTATAGTACAAATGAGTTAATCCACAAACAAAAGCTTAGAGTTGAGATGCAATCTGATGAACATTGTTTTAATGGTGATGAAATTGCTTCTGACGAAATAATTGTGAACCTACAACTTGGCAATGATTTTTATGTGCCTGGGATAGTCACTCCTGATGGAGATGGAATAAATGATTCTTTTAAAGCTGTTTTCCGCTTTGCTAATGTCTATCATTTTTCTTTGCATATATATGATATTTCGGGTCGATTGATATACCAGACTAACTCAATTTATGACTATTGGAATGGTAAAGAGGCTATTAAAAATGGCGCATTTGAAATATATACTTATCGTATTAAATACAGTAAAAAACCCAATCCAATTCCTGAGGAAGTACGTGTTGTTAGTGGGAAATTTTTATTAAATAAATAGTTTATATCATTTTCTTGTTTCTGAATAGATGGTCTTATTTTTTATTTAAAAAAACAAGTTAAAATTCATTTTATTTTACTAATTTGCATACCCTAATTTAGTAACAAAAAAGCTAGAAGATGTACTTGAATAAAAAATCAGTATTCCAATTCATTTTGGTTCTTTTATTGGTGCCATTTTGGGGTTTTTCTCAAAGTGTTTTTGAAGCTGAAAATAATACTGATGAAAATGGTAAAAAACAAGGATATTGGGAATTGAGACAGGGGATGAGTTCTACTTTGGGTCAGTATACAGATGATGTTAAAGAAGGACAGTGGGTGGTGATTAATTTAAAAGGATTGATAATTGGAGTAGAGAACTATCAAAATGGGAAACTAGAAGGCTATAAAATAAAAATAGACAAAAGAGGATATTTAAATAGAGAAACTTTTTACCATCAGGGAAAAAAGAATGGAAAAGACATTGAATACACATATGGTGCTAAGGTCGTGAAATACAGATCGTATAATAATGATCAATTAAATGGTCAATCGAAAATATTTTATGATAATGGAAAGCTTCAGGAAAAGGGTGTTTATAGGAACAATAAACGCAATGGTATTACACGTTGGTATGATTATGATGGGAAGGTTGTTGCAGAATATACTTATCAAATGGGATTATTAGAAGGGACACAAAAAACCTTTTTCAAAAGTGGTGAACTAAGAAGTGAAGAAAAATGTGTAGGTAATCAAGCAGTTGGCGAACGAAAAGAATTTTTCAAAAGTGGTAAAGTGAGTATGATTGGGAATTATGCAAATGGAAAAAAAGAAGGTTCTTGGGTTTATTATGCTGAAGATGGTAAAGAAATAAAGATAGAAAAGTATAAAAAAGGTGAATTAATAAAATAGAAAAGATGTCCTGGATATTGATTGCGTTGTTTATTGGTGTTGGTTTAGTTTTGCTTATTCTGGAATTACTTGTTATTCCTGGTACTACTGTTGTGGGTGTTGTTGGTTTTATATTAATGTCTGTTGGTATTTGGTTATCTTTTGAGCATTACAGTAATTCTGTCGGTTTTATAGTGTTGGGAGTCACGGTATTTATTTCTATTGCTATGTTATACTTAAGCTTAAAATCAAATACTTGGAATAATGCTATGTTACATACAAGCATTAATTCAAAAGTAAATTTAGAATCTAATCAATTAAATGTTGGTGATATTGGAAAAAGTATTTCTCGAATAAACCCTATGGGAAAGGCTATATTTGAGCAGAAGTTTTATGAGGTTAGTAGTATGGGAG
>JAOZUW010000166.1 GCA_029938465.1 Bacteroidales bacterium
GGTAATTATTGCCACACCCGATCATTGGCATGGAACAATAACCATAGCAGCTGCTAAGGCAGGAAAACATGTGTATTGTGAAAAACCTATGACTTGGACTGTTCCCGAAACCTACGAGGTGGTAAAGGCAGTAAAAGACAATAATATTGTTTTTCAGTTAGGTCATCAGAACCGCCAAAACGAAAGTTATTATAAAGCTAAAGAAGCTATAGAAAAAGGAGTTTTGGGAAAGGTAAATTTAATAGAAGTAACCACTAACAGAAATAGTCCTAATGGTGCTTGGGTTTATGATATTCATCCAGAGGCTAATGAGAAAACCATTGATTGGAAACAGTTTATAGGACCAGCTCCAAAACATGAATTCAGTTTAGAACGTTTTTTTAGGTGGCGATGTTGGTGGGATTACAGCACAGGCCTGTCTGGCGATTTGTTTACTCATGATTACGATGCTATGAATCAAATTTTAGGTTTGGGTATTCCACATTCTGCTATTTCATCAGGTGGTATTTACCATTTTAAAGATGGAAGAACCGTTCCAGATGTATTGACCTCAATTTTTGAATATCCAGAGAAAGATCTTTCCTTGCTTTATAGTGCTTCATTGGCCAGTAATAAAGCGCGAGGAAGAAGTATTATGGGACATGATGCTTATATGACAGTAGGTGGAAATATGGAAATATTTGTAGATAGAGGATCCGACAAATATAAAGAAGAGATAAAAAATGGAAAAATTGATACCAATATCCCATTATATTCCTATAAACCTGGTAGAAATCAGGTAGATGCTACTACCTCAGCTACCGAAAAATATTTTGCCAGTCGAGGGCTTTTGCATTCTTATCATAAAGGAAAACGTATGAGCACCACTCATTTGCATCTTAAAGAATGGGTTAATGCCATTAGAACAGATACGCAACCCAGCTGTAATGTTGATCGTGGTTTTGAAGAAGCTATTACTGCTCATATGGGAACAATTGCTTATCGCGAGAAACGGAAGGTGTTTTGGGATGCGGAAAAGCAAAAAATAGTATAGATTGGATACTCTTAAATCAAAATTTAAAGATGATGCACCATGACTACAAGAAGAAACTTTATTAAAACCCTTTCTGCCGCAACAGCACTAACAATGTTATCTCCAACGGAATTAATAGCTATGCCTAAAAACAAATATATTGGAATACAGCTGTATACTATTCGTGAGAAATTGAAAGAAGATTTTGATGGAACCATAAAGAAAATAGCTAAAATTGGATTTAATTCTATTGAAACAGCAGGTTATAGTGAGGGGAAATTCTATGGATATTCACCTAAAGATTTTTTAAATTACACTAAAGATTTAGGCTTAAAAGCATTAAGTAGTCATGCTGATGTACAATGGAATAATATCGATCAAATGATTGATCATACTCTTGAAGCAGGCATGGAATACTTAGTAAAACCTTGGCTAAATAGCGATCAAAGAAAAAGCATTGATGACTATAAAAAACGGGCTGAAGAGTTTAATAAAATAGGTGAAAAATGTAAAAAATCAGGTCTTCGTTTTGCTTATCATAATCATGCTTTTGAATTTGAGAATATTAATGGTCAGATCCCTTATGATGTGCTTCTTAATAATACAGAAGCGGATTTGTTAACTATGCAGTTAGATACTTATTGGATGATATATGGCGGTTATCAACCTCTTGATTATTTTAATAAATACCCAGGCCGTTTTGAGCTGCTTCATATTAAAGATATGGATGATACTGATAAAAGAGAATCTACTGAAATAGGAATGGGAATTATTGATTTCCCAGAAATATTTGCTGCTAATAAAAAATCAGGAATGAAATACTTCTTTTTAGAGCAAGAAGCTTTTAAAATGGATGTTTTTAAGAGTCTTGAAATTAGCTATGCCTATTTAAGGGCTTTATAATTCTTTGTTTTAAGGAAACAATAATAAAGATGCAAGACAAAAAAATAAATACAGCTATTATAGGTTTTGGATTGTCAGGAAAGGTGTTCCATGCCCCATTTTTGCATACACATTCGGGTTTCAATCTAAAAAAGATAGTAGAGAGAAATCATAATCATTCAAAGAAAATATATCCATACGTAGAAGTGCTTTCTGATTATAAAGAACTTTTGGAAGACCAAAGCCTTGATCTTATTGTAGTAGCTACACCAAATACTACCCACTACACAATGGTAAAAGAATGTTTATTGGCAGGAAAACATGTGGTGGTAGAAAAACCCTTTACTCCAACAGCGAAAGAAGCAGATGAATTGATAGAAATTGCCAAAACACAAAAGAAGAACATCTTCGTTTATCATAACAGAAGGTGGGATGGAGATTTTTTAACCATCCAAAAAATGCTTAATGATCATATACTTGGCGACATCTATGAATATGAAGCACATTTTGATAGATATACTCCTAAATTAAGCAGTAATTGGCGCGATGAAAATAAGGCTGGCGGTGGGATATTATTCGATTTAGGTGCACACTTAATCCATCAAGCAATCTGTTTGTTTGGCTCTCCTAAAAAAATAAAAGCAAATATTCAATCACAACGGAAAAACAGCCCAGTGGATGATTATTTCCGCTTAGAGTTGAAATATCCTCAAGCCAAAATAATACTAACCGCAGGCATGATGGTAAAAGAATTGGGTCCTAGGTTTACCCTAAAAGGAAGTAAAGGAATATTCACAAAATATGGTATCGATCCACAAGAAGAATCACTTAAAAAAGGATTGATGCCAAATAAAAATAATTGGGGCCAGGAAGATTTAAAAAATTGGGGGAAGATTGCATCTGGAAATACTTATAAGCAAATTGAAACTATAGCTGGTAACTATATGGGTTTCTATAATAATGTTTATGATGTTATGATAAACCATAAAGAGATGATAGTGAAACCAGAGGAAGCCAGAGAAGTGATAAGAATTATTGAAAAATCTTTTATGCTGAATGAAGCATAATTAAGATCCTAAACAGCAGCAAGAATAATAAGCTTATGAAACAACCTATAGGTCTACTTTGCTTTTTAATGCGCTACATCAACACGAGCAGGCATTTAAACTTTTCGTAACGAAAACCCTTTCGGATTTAAGGTATTAAAAAAATAATGTATATTTGAATGGCAATATAAAAGCTATACCTATGAAAAATAAAAATACCATAAGCCGTCGTAATTTCTTAAGAAATACAATAACTGCGGCAGCAGCCTTTACCATTCTTCCAAGCACTGTTATTGGTGGTTTTGGATATACAGCCCCCAGTGACAAATTAAACATTGCTGGGATAGGAATTGGCGGCATGGGTCATACCAATATCAATAACCTAAACTCACAAAACATTGTGGCTTTATGCGATGTGGACTGGGATTATGCAGCAAATGCTTTTAAGGCTTACCCTAATGCTAAAAAATATAAAGATTGGCGCAGAATGTTTGATGAAATGTCAAATGAAATTGATGCGGTAGTCATTGCAACAGCCGATCATACTCATGCTATTATAGCTGCTTATGCCATTACTTTGGGTATGCACGTTTTCCTTCAAAAGCCATTAACTCATTCTGTTTACGAATCACGATTACTAACAAGATTAGCAGATAAATATCAAGTAGCCACTTCTATGGGTAACCAAGGAGCCTCTGGTGAAGGTGTTAATTTAGCTACAGAATGGCTAGCCAATGGAGAAATTGGTCAGGTAACTAGAGTAGATTCATTTACCGATCGTCCTATTTGGCCACAAGGCTTAAATACTCCAGAGCGAGGCGATTGGGTTCCTGAAGGATTAGATTGGGATTTATTTACCGGACCGGCAAAAATGCGCCCTTTTAATCATGTTTATCATCCATGGAATTGGCGTGGTTGGTGGGATTATGGAACTGGTGCTTTGGGTGATATGGCTTGTCATATTCTTCATCCTGTTTTTGTAGGTTTAGATTTGGGTTACCCCATTCATGCACAAGGAAACTCCAGCCTTTTACTACGTGATTGTGCTCCCGTATCTCAATCGGTAAAACTCACATTTCCTGAACGAGAATACAAACGCAGATGGAAAGGAATGAAGAAAAACGAATTATTTCCACAAGTAGATATTAATTGGTATGATGGAGGAATAAAACCCATGCTTCCTGATGGTTGGCCCGATGGTAAAAACCCGAACGATGGGGGAGGAGGAACTATTTTTTATGGTGAAAAAGATGTTTTGGTATGTGGTACTTATGGTAGGAACCCATGGTTGCTATCTGGGAATAAGCCTGATGCTCCAAAATTTCGTCGTAGAGTAGAGCTAAGCCACGAAATGGATTGGGTGCGTGCTTGTAAAGAAAGCCCCGAAAACCGTATACCTACTTCTTCTGATTTTAGTGAAGCGGGACCATTTAACGAAATGGTAGTTATGGGTGTTTTAGCGGTGCGTTTACAAGCCTTAAATAAGGAATTAGACTGGGATGGTAAAAATATGCGTTTTACTAATTTAACAGATGAAGAAACCATTAGAACAGTTATTAAAGATGGTTTTAAAATTCATAATGGACATCCTACTTTTAATAAAGATTGGACCAATCCTGTCTCGGCAAAAGAATTTGCAGCTGAGTTGATAAAGCATACTTATCGTGAGCCATGGAGCTTGCCCGATATGCCTGTATAAAAAAATGATAGCGATTTGATTGATATCCCGAAAGCTTTCGGGATGAATAAAAACAAATAGAGAATGAACCGAGTCTTGCCTAAGGCGAGACGAGCTACATTCGACAAAAACATAAAATTATAAACGAATGAAAAAGACAGTATTACTATTAGCGGTGTTTGTAATGACCTTAGGTCTTATTGGCTCCTTTATTTCATGTGAAGATACAATTTCAAAAGATGAAGAAAATGCTTCAAAAACAGAATCTACAGAAGAATGGGTGAGCTTATTCGATGGAAAAACATCTGACGGATGGCGTTCTTACGGTAAAGAAACTTTTCCCGAAAAAGGATGGGTAATAAATGATGGTGTACTGCAGGTGCAGGGTTCAGGAAAAGGAGAAGCTGGAGGAGGAGGTGATATTATCACAGTAAAAAAGTATAAAAACTTTGAATTATCTCTGGAGTGGAAAGTCTCGAAAGGAGGCAATAGTGGAATTTTTTATTTGACTCAAGAAAAACCAGATCAACCTATTTGGAAATCATCACCAGAGATGCAAATACTTGATAATGAAAAACATCCTGATGGTAAGCTTGGTATAGCGGGTAATAGAAGAGCTGGTGCTTTATACGATTTAATTTCCTGTAATCCCGAAACAGTAAAGCCAACAGGTGAATGGAATCATATTAAGATTTTGGTTTATAAAGGAACAGTAGTGCACTGGATGAATGGTCAAAATGTATTGGAATATCATTTATGGACTGATGATTGGAAGGATATGGTTGCAAACAGTAAGTTTAAAGATTATCCTGATTTTGTAGATCCAGCTGTTGAAGGTTATATTGGATTACAAGACCATGGTGATGATGTATGGTTTAGAAATATTAAAATCCGCGAGCTGTAAAACCTTAGAAATTTATTGGTCTCAATCGTTAGTTAAAACCTTGTCTTGCCATCCCAATCGGGAGGAAATCCGGCAGGCAGGTATGCGTTTTTAGTGTAATACCAACTAAATATCCAACTGATTGATATAAATGGTTTCTTT
>JAOZUW010000051.1 GCA_029938465.1 Bacteroidales bacterium
ATTGATGGTACAGCTTCTATTGATAAAGAAGTTTGTGCAGAATATGATAAGTTTTTTAAGGTGTCTCGTCCTGATGTAGATTTATTTAGGGCTTGGTTTGCTTCTGAGAATAAAGAAGAAGATTACCCGGGATATCACATTCCAGAATATTTTTATAATTGGCCAGCTCATGGTGATGTTTCTTTGAATCAAAGCTATTATTTGGCTCCTTTCTATGATGAAGATGAAGATGGTAATTATGATCCTGATAGTGGTGATTATCCTTATTACGATATAACAAATGAATTATGTCCTTCTAATTGGGCAGGAGATCCTTCTTATTCTCCAACTCCAACCCCCGAAACTGTTGCTGGTATTGTTACTGGAGGTTTATTGGTTGACCAAATATTAAAAGGTGACGAAACCATGTGGTGGGTATTTAACGATAAAGGAGATTTTCACTCTGAATCTCAAGGTGCTGCTATTGGTTTAGAAATTAGAGCTCAAGCTTTTGCTTTTGCTACTAATGACGTGATTAATGATATGACCTTTTATAGTTATGAAATTATTAACCGTTCTACTTTCCGTTTAACTGAAACATTTTTCTCCCCTTGGGTAGATACTGATTTAGGTAAAGCTGATGACGATTTTGTTGGTTGTGATGTGGAACGTGGATTAGGTTATTGTTATAATGGTAAAGCTGTTGATGGTGCTGGTGAACCAGAGTCTTATGGTATTCAGCCACCAGCTATTGGTGTTGACTTTTTCCAAGGACCTTATCTTGATGCTGATGGACAAGACAACCCTAAGTTTAAAATAGTGGTTATTAATGAAGATACTACCTATGAACAGTTGGTAGACGAAAGTATTAATGGAGTGAACTTTGGAAATGGCATTGTGGACGATGAACGTTATGGTATGCGTCGTTTTGTATACCATAATAATGGTGGACCTAACTATATGAGTGATCCAGGTGTAGCTCCTGAATATTATAACTTGCTTAGAGGTATATGGAAAGATAATACTAAAATGCTTTATGGTGGAAATGCCCACGTTAGTTCTGGTGCTGTTGGTCCTCAAACCGACTTTATGTTCCCAGGTGATTCTGACCCTTGGAATTGGGCTACAGGCGGTTTCCCTCCAAATGGCGGTTATAATACTAATGGAAAATATTGGACAGAGGAAGAAGCAGGTAACCGATATGGTGACCGTCGTTTTATGCAATCTGCAGGTCCTTTCGTATTAGAGCCAGGTGCTGTAAACTATATTACAGTTGGTATTCCTTGGGCACGTGCTGCTTCAGGTGGTCCATTTGCTTCAGTAGAATTATTAAGAATTGTAGATGACAAATGTCAAGCTTTATTTGATAATTGCTTTAAAGTGATTGATGGACCTAGTGCTCCAGATCTTACTATAAAAGAATTGGATCAGGAGTTAATTGTTTTTTTATCTAATGAAGATAAAACAAGCAATAATTATCAAGAGGGTTATGAAGAAAGAGACCCTAATATTAATTCTCCAGACTCTGTAGTATGGGATGAGTTTTACCATTTCGAAGGATATCAGATCTATCAACTAAGAGATGCTTCTGTTAGTGTTACTGATTTGAGAGATCCGGATATGGCTCGCTTGATAGCACAATTTGATATTGAAAATGGGGTGGCCAGATTAATTAATTATGATTATAACGAAGGTATAGACGCTAATGTACCCATAATGTCTGTTGATGGTGCCGATAATGGTATACAACACTCTTTTATTTTAAAAGAAGATGCTTTTGCTGAGGGTGCTAAACAATTAGTAAATCATAAGCAATACTATTTTATGGCTTTAGCTTATGCCCAGAATAATTATATGACCTATAGTCAAGATCCATCAGTGTTTAATGGATTGTATGGTCAGAAAAATCCTTATTTAGCTGGTAGAAAAAATATAAAATTGTATTCAGCTATACCTCATCGCCCAGTTAATGGCGCTATTCTTAATTCTGAATATGGTTCTCAACCTCAGGTAACAAAAATTGAAGGTAGAGGTAATGGTAATTCAGAAATAGAATTAACAGATGAAACTATCGACTTTATTATGTCGCAGCCACCATCTGATTCCTCTAATAGAATTGGAAATTCAAATTATCCAATAGCTTATGAGGCACAGTATACAATAGGAGGAGCACCAATTGATGTTAAAGTAATAGATCCACTAAATGTTAAATCGGGTACTTTTGAGTTGAAATTTGATTCTATGTATCTTGCTTTAAGATATGATTTAACTGGTGATATTGCTATTCTTGAAGGTGGGGATACTGCTTCAATGAAAGTTTGCCCTTGGATTTTAACTGACAATGATAATAATGTAACATACAATAGTGCTACCAGTATTCTTACTCGTAATGAACAGATTTTTGATGAAATTGGTATTTCTGTTTCATTGGAGCAAGTGTTTTATCCTGGACCTTATTATGTAGGTAAAAGACAAGTTGATCTTACAACCACGGCAGCTGTATATCATGTTATTGCTGAAAATAACAACCTTTTAAGCAGTACTATCCATTTTGCGGATAGTTCTAAATTATGGTATTTTGGGTTGCCAGATAACGATGTTCCAGGATCCTCACGTAACTGGATTCGTTCAGGTACTACTTTAGCAGGTGATCAGGGTGATGTGGCCGATGACGATATGGATGGCTCCAAACCTTGGGATCCAAATTCTAATTTTGAAGGAATATTGGGTGGAACATGGGCACCATATTCTATGTGTGCTTCTGGTAACCAGGATATTAATGGCCCTGCTTATAATAATGCTTCACGTTCCGAAAATCTTTTATCTAATTTATCTAGTATTAAATTTGTAATAACTAGTGATAAAAGTAAATGGACCAGGTGTCCGGTTGTGGAGATGCAAGACGACAATTCATTAACTGAGGGAGGTGCAGTTCGCTTTGCTTTAAGAGAAAGTCCTTCTATTGATAAAGATGGTAATTTTGCTTCAGCTGATGCTGGTATTTCTGATAATGAGGAAGATGCAAATTACATCAGTGATCATGGTATGGGGTGGTTTCCTGGATATGCTATTAATAAGGAGACTGGTGAACGTATGAATTTATTATATGGTGAAGACTCTTGGTTGTCAGCTGAAAATGGACGTGATATGCAATGGAATCCAACCGCTAATTTTATGAATTTTGATGATGGACAATATTTATTAGGAGGTAAACATTATATTTATGTGATGCGATCTCATTATTTTGCAGGTAGTGGTAATTTACCGAGAGAATTTTTATTTCCAGCATATGATGCTGGAGCATCTTTCCACGAAGCTTTAGATTTTGCCGGAGATTTTGCCGTACCAGTTAATGCTTATAAAGAAATTTATAGAGCAGCAATGTGGGTGAATATTCCAATGGCTGATGAAAATCTTTTCTTATCTAATGATGTGGAAATAGATATTAATATGGCTAAACCTTATAATCAACATTATTCTGCTCTTGCTATTCCTGATACCGTAGATACAGAATATGGTCAAGAGAATGGTAACTATCCTATGTATCGTTTCTCCACTGAAGAGGTAGCTACTGAGTTCTTAGAAGAAACTGCTTTTGATGAGGATTTAGATATGATTAGAGTAGTACCTAACCCTTATTATGCATATTCATCGTACGAAAACGTGCCATTGGATAACAGAGTGAAGATTACAAATTTGCCTGATAAATGTAAAGTGACCATATATACCTTGAGTGGAACTGAAATTCGAGAGTTCAATAAAGATAATGTAATTACAGATATTGAATGGGATTTAAAGAATTTTGCTGGTGTTCCAATAGCTGGAGGTATGTATTTAGTACATATTGAAACTCATTTAGATGGAAAAAAGAAAGAACGTGTGATTAAATGGTTTGCAATGTTACGTAAGCCTGATATGAATACATTCTAATAAATGAGGTAAAGGCAAAAAATATGATTTTGAATAAAATAAAAATACATAGTATGAAAAATCTTTATAAAATCACAATAGCGATATTTCTTGGGGCTTTGCTCATACTGCCAGTTCAATCGTTTGGTGGAAATAAAGACCGCTCTGGTCAGGCTGGAGCTGGTGAATTGCTTATCAACCCTTGGGCAAAAACCACTGGTTGGGGAAGCGCAGGTAATGCTACTGTAACAGGTTTAGAAGCTATTTATGGAAACGTAGGTGGTTTGGCTTTAACCAAAGGATTAGATGTGGGCTTAACCTATACCAAATATCTTACTACTGCCGATGTAAATATTTTCTCCTTCGGCTTATCTAGTAAAGTTGGTGAATCAGGTGCTATTGGTTTAAGTATTATGAGTATGGATTTTGGTGTTCTGGATCGTACTACCAATGCGCTACCTGATGAAGGAGCCGGTACTTTCAATCCATCATTAATGAATATTAATCTGGCTTATGCTCGTTCATTTTCAAGTAGTATTCACGGTGGGTTTGTGGTAAAAATGATTTCAGAATCTATTTCAGATGCTACTGCTACAGGTATTGCAATTGATGCTGGTATTCAATATATCACTGGTGCAAACGATCAGATGAAATTGGGTGTGGCTTTAAAGAATATTGGTACACCAATGCGCTTTTCTGGTGATGGTTTATCTTTCCGTTCTTTCCTTCCAGGGAGAACATATGAAAGTTCTTTTACTACTGAATGGCGTTCGGAGACATTTGAATTACCTACACAGCTAAGTATAGGTTTAGGATATGATTTCTTTTTGGGTGATCAAAGTAAACTTACTGCTGCTTATAACTTTATTTCTAACTCTTTTACACTTGATCAACATGTATTGGGAGCAGAATTATCTTTTAGAGAGCTTGTGGTGCTTCGTGCTGGTTATACATACGAAAATAATATTCAAGATGTGAACCAAAGCTTAACTTTACATAAAGGTTTTAGTGGAGGATTTTCTGTTCAAGTGCCATTTAATAAAGAAGAAGGTACTTATTTAGGAATTGATTATTCTTTTCAAGCTACTCGTACTTTTAACGGAATACATCGTTTAGGAATTCGTTTAACTTTGTAATAAAAGACTCTAGCACTGTCAAGGTTTTTTGGTTTTCAGAAAATCTTTTGATAGGATTCAATGATTTATAAATAATTTGTTTCTTTGCAAAAAGAAATTTGCAAAAGCAATAGATCCTTATTATTGATAATAAGGATCTATTGTTGATTAGTGATTTAATAATAAAACTTATGTCAGAATTAAAATATTTTACAGAAGAAGGACTAGCCAGCTTAAAGGCTGAGGTAGATCATATGATTTCTGTAGAACGACCTGCCATTTCAAGACAAATAGCCGAAGCTCGTGATAAAGGTGACCTTTCGGAGAATGCAGAATATGATGCAGCAAAAGAAGCACAGGGCCTTCTAGAATTAAAAATATCTAAATCTCAGGAATTGGTTCGTAATGCTAGAATCATCGATGAGTCTAAAATGGATGCCACTAAAGTATATATCCTTTCTACAGTTAAGATTAAAAACTTAAAGAATAATATGGAGATGACTTATACCTTGGTACCCGAGAATGAAGCAGATTTAAAAAAAGGAAAAATATCTGTAAGCTCTCCTATTGCTCAAGGATTATTAGGAAAGAAAGTAGGTGACTCTGTTGAAATTAAAGTACCTGTTGGGATCATTTCTTTTGAAGTAATAGAAATTAATAGATAAATATTAATGATATGAGCACAATCTTCACCAAAATAGTGAAAGGAGAAATACCTTCCTATAAAATAGCGGAGACAGAAAAATTTTATGCTTTTCTTGATATTAATCCATTGGCTAAGGGTCATACTTTAGTGATTCCAAAACTTGAAACGGATTATATTTTTGATATAGAGGATGAAGATATAGCTGAGATGATCGTTTTTGCAAAAAAAATTGGTTTAGCTATGGAGGCAAATATTCCTTGTAAGCGTATTGGAATGGCTGTTTTAGGATTGGAAGTACCTCATGCACATATACATCTTATCCCCATCAATACGGTCTATGATATTGATTTTAAGCAGCCTAAACTGAAACTTGAATCAGCTGAATTTGAGGCTATTGCTGATAGTATTAAAACCACCTTTGAATTAAATAATTAATTATGAAAAAAGTATTCTTCTTAGCGCTAGCTGTCTGGATGACAAGCTTAAGTTTTGCTCAAAATAAGCAAGTGAAATTTCAAATAGAAACTTCGTTTGGTGTAATGAAAGGTGTATTGTATAATGATACTCCTTTTCATCGTGATAACTTTGTAAAACTAGTGAATGAAGGTTGGTATACGGATTCTCCTTTCCATCGTATTATGAATAATTTTATGATTCAGGGTGGAGGAAATAAAGATGGTCGTCCAGATCCAGGATATACTCTTCCTGCTGAGTTTTTACCTCATAAATATATTCACAAAAAGGGAGCTCTAGCTGCAGCTCGTCAGTCAGATCAGGTAAACCCAACAAAAGCTTCCAGTGGATCTCAATTTTATATCGTTCAAGGGAAATCCGTAAGCGATGATATGCTTTTTTCAATGGAAAAAAGAATAAATCAGGATAAACAAAATGCTTTGGTAAGAGAATATATTACTCGTCCGGAGAATATGGATTTATACAAAAAGATTGATTCATTGCAGAGAGCTCGTAATGGCACAGCAGTTAATGCAATGGTACAAGAGATATTGGTGCAAATGAAGAACGAAGGTGAAGAGATAAAGTATTTTCATTATAGTGATAAACAAAAAGCTGTTTATCGTACGCTTGGAGGAACTCCTCATTTAGATGGCGGATACACTGTTTTTGGTGAAATAACTGAGGGTTTTGATGTTATTGATAAAATTGCTCAAGTACCAACAGCCGCTGCCAATAAACCTGTAAATGCAGTGAGTATGAAAATAACAATTTTGAAAGAGTAAAGAATGATTGAACAGGTAAAAAAATATATAGAAGAAGTAGAACAAGCTGGGTTTAAGAAATTAGATGAAGTAGAGGCTTTTAGAATAAAATTTATTGGAAAAAAAGGAATTATTCCAGCATTATTTGGCGATTTTAAAAATGTAGTAAAAGAAGATCGGAAAGAAATGGGTATTCTTTTGAATGATTTAAAGAATGGTGTTCAAAAAAAGATTACTGAACTTAAAGATCAATTAGAAAATCTGCAAGCCGATTCCAGCGAATATGTCGATCTTTTTATGCCTGTAAATAAAGAAGCAGGAAGCAGACACCCCTTATCTATCGTAAGAAACGAAATTATCGATATTTTTTCACGTATTGGTTTTAATGTGGCAGAAGGTCCGGAAATAGAAGATGATTGGCATAATTTTACAGCTCTAAATTTTCCTGAGGAACATCCTGCTCGCGATATGCAAGATACCTTTTTCATAGAAAAAAACCCAGATGTAGCTCTTAGAACTCATACTTCATCGGTGCAGGTTAGAGTGATGGAAAATGAGAAACCACCTATTCGGAGTATCTTTCCAGGGCGTGTTTTTCGTAATGAAGCGATATCAGCAAGAGCGCATTGTATCTTTCATCAAGTAGAAGGATTATATATTGATAAAAATGTGAGTTTTGCCGATTTAAAACAAACGCTAATGTATTTTGCCAAGGAAATGTTTGGTGAGGAAACAGGCATTAGATTACGTCCAAGTTATTTCCCCTTTACTGAGCCTTCAGCCGAAATGGATATATCATGTCATATATGTGGAGGCAAAGGCTGTAATATTTGTAAATACTCAGGCTGGGTTGAGATTTTAGGCTGTGGAATGGTAGATCCTAATGTGCTGAAAAGCTCTAATATTGATGCAGAAGAATATACTGGCTTTGCTTTTGGAATGGGAATAGAAAGAATTACCATGTTGAAATACCAAATCAAAGATTTACGCTTATTCTTTGAGAATGATTTGAAATTTTTACGACAGTTTGAAAGTGCTATTTAATCTTTATTTTGTACAAATAAAGAGACAATGGAAACCGTCACCTCAAAACAAATCATAAAAAAATAATAAACAACAAGACAAGACCGTTGCAAGAGCAAAAGATTGCTCATTTTTCTGAAAATCCTTCAATTTTGCAACGGTCTTAAGACTATAATGGTCTGAATAATATGTTTAAAGGGGCTTCTAATTCAGAAGCCCCTTTTTTATTCAATTTACATTAAGGATATTTACCAAGAACCCTCTGATTCGTCATAATAATCCCACCATTGACCATGACCCGAAGCATCCCATTGAGCTTTAAAAGAAAGTACCCATTGGTTATTTTCCCAGTCGCTCATTTCCACAGAGCCTGATTGATCTTCGTGGGAGGCCAACTTGATTAAGAAGGTTTCCGGAATTTCAAAATCAAGATACATGCTGCCATCACTATTGTGCCAAGTCATCAGAAATAGTATACTATTTCCTTGCTGTTCAGGATTGTATATAGTAATTTCTCCCCAACTACCATCTTTTTTCTCTTCTGCATATATGTAGACAAAATTGTTATAGCTGATATTATCAATGGTTCCATCGATAATAAGCTCCCATTTGTACATGTCAGAGGTCTCCGTTATTTTTAATGTGAAAGTACAATGAATTCCCTCTTCGTTTATTTCCCAGGTATAAACTTCTGTTCCATCTTTATAATACTCTGCATCAGTGCTTTTTGATGGAGGAATCATCATAGCTCCCAAACCGGATAAGCCATTAACCATATTTATATATGTCATAGCTGTTTGCGCTCCTAGGTCATCAGAGTTTACCATAGCTTCAGGAGGTTCAACAGTTTTGACATGATAATCTGGTGCACTTGAGGGTGGGGGATCTGGTTCCACTTCTTTGTCTTTTTGACAGGAAGTTACTAAGGCCAAAGAAAAGATGGCCGTAAAAAGAAATAAAAATTTTAAAGTTTTCATGATATAAAGTTTTAATTGTTAATATTAATGTTTAATAATTTTTCGACTTGTTTTTTCGCCGTTTTCATATACTAGTTCTAATAAATAAACTCCGTTTTGATAGTCACTCAAATCGATAATCAGTTCCTGTAGTAAGGAGTTAGTTTGAGTAGATATGCCATCTATTTGCTGTCCATATAAATTATAAAGTTGAATTTGCTGAATGGGCATTTTCGTTTTTATTTTAATAAAATCTGTCGTGGGGTTTGGGAATATGGATAGGTGGTGATTAGATTGTTGCACAATTCCTGTATTAAAATTGTACTCCATCAAATAACGAACATTGTAGCTAGTCATACCTTCATATTCAAGAATAATCATTACAGGAACCTTAATATTCGGCGTAAACCAGCTATATTCTATATCGGTAGTAGGCTCATTAGGAATCCATTCTCCTCCTGGTTCAACCCTCATCCAAAAATAGCTAATTGTGGTTCTTTTTAAACGTAATGTATTTTGAAACTCTCCCAAAGGAGTTGTTATTGTACCGTAGGCATCTGCTTCTACTATTGTATATGCCGAGTCGCGAACAAAATAATATCCGTCATTGATATTATACATGATATATTCCCAATGGTCGTTATAACTATCATTGTAACTAATGGGATATTCAAATGCTGTTAATATATTGGTATAAGTAGTAAAGCTATTTATTGTTCCAAGATATCCTAAAGCAAGTAAGTCTTGTGAAGAAGTAGTATTATTAATATATTGATAAGGGCCAACACTTGGATCGTCTTCATTTCTTACACATATGTTAGCATTGTTCAAAGCTGTTGAATCGGCAAATGGAGTATTTACCGGATCTACGCATATAGCAGATAGACCTTCTATAAATGTTTCGCCTATAATATTTGAGAAATCCCAAACTAAATTGGCTCCTCCAGAGCCTGGAATCGTATTTGTGGCTTCTATATAACCATCATATCGATAGCTATCACCAAAGTTTAAATTGTTATTGGCACTGGTTAATGTATGTTGTGCGAATACATGGCTAATAGCTAGTATTAAGCAAAAAGTTAGAATTAATTTTTTCATAAGAATAGTTTTATATTTATAATGATCTCGAATAAGTTTCGATAATTTTATTCAATGCTTCTTTTTGATGCTTTATTTTTTTTTTCAATTCAACAATGGCATCTTTATTAGATGATTTGGACTTTTTACTTTTAGGAGTGGTTTTATTTATTTTTTTGTTTTCCATGCAGCTATAATTTTCATTGCCTTACAAAAGTAATTTCAGATTACAGTAAAACCTAGTTTTTTAGGTTGGCTAAAAGTCTCAATGGTGGTTACAAAAAGTCACAAATTTTATAATACGTACAATATCAGTATATTGTAAAGCATATTTAATGCTGCTTTCTGATTGTAGTAGAGGCTGTTTATTAGAGATATTCTATTGTGTAGAAATAAATGGAATAAAGATTTAGGAATAAGTCAAGTTAAAATTGCATTAAAAATGGCACTAAACCATCATCAGCCTGAAGGCCAAGCTTTTTTCTTAAACGATATCGAGTGGTCTTAATGCTTCCTTCAGATTTAAATGAGATGGCTGCAATTTCTTTAGTAGTTAGGTTTAACTTGAGTAATGCTGCTGTTTTAATTTCGGTGGCAGAAAGTTCCGGACATATTTCCAATAGTTTAGAATAAAAATCGGAATGTATATTCTTAAAAATCTTCTCAAATTCGTTCCAGATATTTTGTTTTGTAGGTTTGTCAAGATCATGGATAATATCTTTAATGGATTTTGCAGTTTCTTCACCATTTTTAATATCATTATTTAGGTTTTCCAACTTTTCAATAATACAAGATATGGTATTATTAAAGCGCAACATTTCTAATGCTTTAGAAGCTAACTCTCGGTTTTTTGACTCCAATTGCTCCTGTAGAATTTGTTTTTCCTTTTCAATAATTTTTCTTTGTTGCTGATGAATGAGTTCTTCTTGTTTATGCATTTTTTTCTGATGCATATAGGCTGTCGATTTTAATCTAAATAAAAAGAAAAGAAGCACTGTAACTCCTGCAAATATGATTACAAAAATAACCAATAATATATTGTTTTTACGTTGAGTCTTGGAGCGAGTGTTTAATAAATCGATTTTATTATCCTTTTTTTCTGATTGAAATTTTGTTTCCATCTCAGTAAGGATTCTTTCTTTTTCAGTGTTAAATAAGCTATCATTTAATATTTTGTGCTGGTATAAATATTCAAAGGCTTTTTGATAATCTTGATTATCTTCATATATTTCTGAGAGAATTTTATAAGCATGACTAACTAATCTTGCATTCTTGATTTTTCGGGCATGTTCTAATGCCATTAATGCACCTTCTATGGCATTAGCTTTGCCTTCTTTGTTATGTACTTTTGCTAGCCGTAAGTTAGTGATGATAATGCCCGTTTTGTCATCCAGTTCTATAAAATTCTTTAAAGCAATTTGTAATGATAGTTCAGCATCTTCATATCGTTGCATTTTATATAAAATGCCGCTTATGCTATATTCTGAAGATGCAATAGTTCTGATATTGTTTTGTTGGGTTCGAATTTTTAATGCTTTATTATAATACCATAGTGAGGAATCGAGTTGCTGGAGTATTTCAAAGGATTTACCAAAGCTAGTTAATTGATTTGAAACCCCAGAGAGATCGTTAATATTCCTTGTTTGCTGGAGAGCCTCTCTAAAATACTCCATAGCTTTTTGGGGTTCATTTCTATCTAAAAGCAAATTTCCTATGCTGCTGTAATAAGTAGATATGGATTTTATATCTTTTGAGGCTATTGCCAATTCTAAAGCATTATTATAGGAATTCATAGCTCGTATATTATCGCCACAAATACGATAGTTTTCTCCTTTAATAAAATTTAAAAAAGCCAGGTTTTTATTATCCTTTGTAAGTTTCAGATATTCTTCTGCCATTTCAAGATATTGGATAGATAAAGGATATTCATCTTTGTAGTAATAAACCCGACCTTGCCATAATAAGCTTTGTCCAATACCTTTGGTGTAGTTTAAAGATGTTGCTAGAGTAAAGGCTTCTTGAAGATAAATGAGAGCAATATCGTTCTTTTTACTGCATTGGGCTTCTCCCAATATCAGTAAGGCATTTATCCTTGATGTATCTTTTGGTAACTCTTGTAGTCTTTCTTCTAAGACGCTCAAATCTTCTTGAGCAGATGAAAGAACTGAAGAAGGAATAAAAAATAGTAGTGCCAAAAGAATAGAGATCCACCTGTTTAACTTTTTCCTATCTGTTTGCTTTAATCTGTCAGTTAGTTCCATCTTATGGGTAATGAAATAGTAAACCCTAAAACTATTATATAATAAAAGTTCACGCTGTTAACAATATTTACCCCTCGAATACATTTGTAAATATAGTGAAATATCTTGAATTTGATTTCAAAGGCTAAAAAAAGAAAATATTTTTCTAAAGAAAACGGATCTCTTATTGGTCTTAACCGGTAGTTAGAATCCTGCCTTTGCCGGCAGGCAGGTATGCACTTTTGGTGCAAGACTTTCAATTTCTACAAATTTTTGGTTTGAAGTTGGAAGTAAGCTAGAAATTTACTTCTATCTTCTAGCTTCTGATTTCTAATCCAGTTAGGATTAAAATAGAACGAATTTTATTCATAAAATAAAGCTATGGTACTTCCGTTTATAGTGTTTTATTCCTTCTCTAAATCCTTATAGATCTGTGTTTGTCGCTGGATAGATTCTTTATGAACTAGTTGTAGAATTTTCATTAAAAATTCTGTATTTATCCCTTGGTTTTCACCTATTTCTAGGCGATTTTGTAAAATATTAGTCCATCTTTTTACTTGATATATAGCAATATTATTATGTAGTTTATAACGACCAATTTCATCAACCATATTTAAGCGTTGAGCTAGTATTTCAATAAGTTCAGCATCTAATTTATCAATTTCTGAACGAAGCTCTTCTAATTTATGCTGAAAAACAAAATTACCCTTTTCTCTTCGCACCACCAATTGATTTAATAATTTACCTAAATTTTCAGGTGTTAATTGTTGAGCGGCATCTGTGAAGGCTACATCAGGATTATTATGTGATTCTATCATCAAACCATTCATATCCAAATCAAGTGCTTTTTGTGCAATATCAAATAAAAGCTCTCTTTTTCCGGCTATATGACTTGGGTCAATTATAATGGGGAGATTTGGGAAGTGGCGTTTTAACTCAATAGGAATTTCCCACATAGGAACATTGCGGTAGAGTGATTTCTTAAAAAAATCAAAACCACGGTGGATAGCCATTATTTTATTTATGCCAGCATCGTTAATACGTTCTAGTGCACCAATCCAAAGCGATATATCAGGGTTTAAAGGGTTTTTTACCATTACAGGAATATCTACACCTTGTAAGGAATCGGCAATTTCTTGAACCGAAAAGGGATTTACTACAGTTCGAGCACCTAACCATAAAATATCCACACCATGTTTTAGTGCTAATTCTACATGCTGTGGTTTGGCTACTTCAACAGCTGTTTTCATAGAAGTTTGAGCCTTTACTTGCTTGAGCCAAATCAAAGCTTCTTCTCCTTTTCCTTCAAAAGAGTGAGGGCGTGTGCGAGGCTTCCAAATACCGGCACGATATATCTTTACTTTCCCTAAAGCTTCTATTTGTTTAGCAGTCTGTATCACTTGCTCTTCACTTTCAGCACTACAAGGACCACTAATAATTAAAGGTTGTTGGCCTTTATTACACCATTGGTCAAAAGACAATATATCCAGTTGATTACTCATCATGCAAAAGTAGTTAAAATGTGTTTAATTAAAGAAATCTAATTTGAACTCTTCAGCTTTTGCTAAAAATCGTTTGTGATTATAAAGCCTAACCAATAATCCTTCAATTTTTTTATCATATAGAGGATCAGAAGCCCATTTCCCAGTAAGCTTATAAATATTTGTAGCAGTGCCACGCTTTACATATTTAAAGCGCTTATCTACACTTTTTTGTCTGATGTTTTTATGTGAGGCATAGGCTTTAAGATGTTGTATGTGAGCTCTAACACCTGTTTTTATATCAGGAAAACTTTCTCCTTTTACTGCACCACCTATAGCTCCTAATCCGCAAAAGTTATTTTGTTTTTGGTGAACATCACCACCAAAGTTTAAAAAACCAGTTTCCAATGTCATCTGGCAAAATGCAATATCAGAGTTTACTCCTTCAATCAAACTTTCCTGTACATAAAAATGGGCTATTTTTAAGGCTTTGGATGAATTTATGCCGGGGTTATAAAAAAGCAACATAGATGCCAGTTCTTCTGCACTACATCTACCTTGATCCATAATAAATATGGAGTAATAGTTTCGGGAAGTAAAGTGTACATTGTTTGGTAAAAATGGTTCACTTGTTCTGGCAAAAATCCCTATTGCCAAAAAAAATATAAGGAGTATTTTATTTTGTAACCTCATTGTTTTTTGTCGTCAAACAAATATCATCAATAAGAAATAGTTATTTGTATTGCTTGGATAAAACTGTCCACAAAATATTGTTGACATCAAGGAAAACAAAAATTAGTTATATTCGCATGATGAAAGAAAATATTTAATATAAACCTTATCAATTATAATATTATGGGACAATTCTTAAAATTTACTTTAGCCTCAATATTGGGCGTGTTTTTAGCCATGCTTTTGGGCTTTTTTCTGTTATTAGGAATAGCTGGTGCAGTAATGTCCTCAGCAGATGCAGAGGTTCAAGTTGAAAATCAGTCGATATTGAAAGTAAAACTCGATTATAAAATATTTGATCGAACAACAAATGATCCTTTTGCATTTATGGGATCTACAGATTTTGGGATGAATCCAAAACCAGGATTAACCAAAATATTAAAAAGTATTGAAAAAGCCAGTGCCGATCCTGCCATCAAAGGGATTTATCTTAATGTGTCGGATATTGATGGAGGAGTTGCTCAGGTTGAAGAAATAAGAAAAGCTTTGGATAAGTTTAAAGAATCAGGGAAATTTATTGTAGCCTATGCCGAAGGATATAGCCAAAGTGCTTATTATCTTGTTAGTGTTGCCGATGAAATTTATGTGCATCCAGAAGGAAATATATTATTTAAAGGTTTGGGTATTGAATCTATGTTTTTTACAGGAACATTAGAGAAGTTAGATATGGAAATGCAGGTGATTCGTCACGGTAAATTCAAAGCTGCAGTAGAACCTTTCTTATTAGAGAAGATGAGTGATGCCAATAGAGAACAAACCTCTGCTCTTATCAACTCTGTTTGGTCTGATTTGTTAAAAGACATCAGCCAAACGCGAGGAATTAGTATTGACGAACTAAACAGCACAGCTGATAAGCTTAGTTTAGAAAACCCTGCAAAAGCAGTAGAATTGGGTTTTGTTAATGCAACAAAATATCCTGATGAGATAGAGCTTATTCTGAAAGAAAAAACAGAAAAAACAACAGATGATGATATTGCCTTGGTCAGCTTAACCGATTACACCAAGTCGGCATATTTTACTAATGAGGAGTATGTAAAAGATAAAATTGCTGTGATATATGCTAATGGTGAAATTAAAGGCGGAAAAGGTGATGATACTTTTATTGGTGAAAAAAATATTAGAAAAGCATTAATAAAAGCCAGAGAAGATGACAAGGTGAAATCTATTGTATTAAGAGTGGATTCTCCGGGAGGAAGTGCTTTGGTGTCTGATTTGATATGGCGTGAAGTGGTGTTGACAAAAAAAGAAAAACCTGTGGTGGTATCTATGGGTAATGTAGCTGCCTCAGGTGGTTATTATATCAGTTGTGCAGCCGATTATATCTATGCCGATCCTACTACCATTACCGGTTCAATAGGAGTTTTTGGAATAATACCTTATACTGGGCAGTTTATGACTAATAAACTGGGAGTTACTTTTGATGAAGTGGCCACCAACGAAAATGCTATTTTTATGACCACCAACAAACTTCTTTCTCCTTATCAACGACAAGTGATTCAAAACAGTGTAGAACGTATTTATGATAGCTTTATTACGAAAGTAGCTAATGGCAGAAACATGACTAAAGAAGATGTTGATCGTATTGGTCAGGGTAGAGTTTGGTCAGGAACACAGGCCTTGGAAATTGGTTTAATTGATGGCTTAGGAGGCTTAGATGATGCCATTGCCAAAGCTGCAGAAATGGCTGAAATTGATAGTTATAGAATAAATTCTTTACCTGTTCAAAAAGAGCCACTTCAACAATTAATAGAAGATATGACAGGGCAATCCTCTTCAGTTGTTTTAAAATATTATTTAGGAGATGACTATAAATATGTGAGCATGTTCCAAGATATTGAAAATCGTGATATTATTCAAGCTCGTTTGCCTATTGGAATGAATATTCAGTAGATACTCTTTATGGATATCCATCAACAGAAAAAAGAACTTCGTAGAAAAATTAAAGCAATAAAAAAGGAATACTCCTATTCTCAAAAGAGAGAAATGAGTATTTCTTTGTGTACAAACATTGAAAATCTTAAGGCTTTTCAAAACTCTTCAACAGTGATGGCGTATTGGTCCATGGAGGATGAAGTAAGCACCCATGATTTTGTGAAAAAATGGTCTAAAAAAAAGCGGATCATTTTGCCAGTTGTAAATGGCGATAAATTGCTTTTAAAGGAGTTTCATAGCATTAGCGAGATGAAAGATGGTGAGCAATTTGCTATTCCTGAGCCCATTGGAGAGATTTTTACAGAAACTGAAAAAATTGATTTCATTATAGTTCCTGGCGTAGCTTTTGATGTTAATGGGAATAGGATGGGGCGAGGAAAAGCTTATTACGATAAATTATTAGTAAGCTTGAAAGCCTATAAATTGGGACTTTGTTTTCCTTTTCAAATATTAGAGAATATCCCAATAGATGAATATGATGTTCAAATGGATGCGGTTATTTGCTAATTTTCTATTAACTTTACAGCAGATATGTTATTTCTATGAAAGAAACAGATTTGCCTCACTCTAGTATCTTGCATCATATTACCGGAAAATCGGTCTATGTAAACGATATTCCTATGCCTGATAATGGCTTATATGCACTTCCTTTTATTTCTGAAAAAGCACATGCAAATATTGTGAGTGTTAATTGTTATCAAGCCAGAAAATTGAAAGGTGTAGTAGCCATCCTAAGTTTTCAGGATATTCCCGGCGAAAACCAAATGGGTCCAGTAATAAATGATGAGTTTTGTTTAGCGGAGAATAAAGTTGAATTTATAGGACAAGCTATTGCCTTAATTGCTGCTGAAACAAAAGAAATTGCACTTCAAGCGGCAAAACTAATAGAGATTGAATACGAAGAACTTCCAGCTATTATTAATGTGAGGCAAGCCATGAATAATGGGGAATTGTTAAGTGATGCTCGAAAAATAGAAAGAGGAAACATTGAAAAATCTTTGCAAGAAAGCGTACATACATTTGAAGGAGAGTTTTATTCTAATGGTCAGGAGCATTGGTATCTAGAGACACAATCAACATTGTGCATTCCTCAAGAAGGAAAGGAAATAAAAATATATTGCAGCACACAACACCCTTCAGAAACTCAAGCTATAGTAGCTCAAGTATTGGGTTTGCCCAGGCATTTATTAGAGGTAGAAGTGAAAAGATTGGGTGGTGCTTTTGGTGGAAAAGAAACTCAGGCCAATCATATAGCAGTATGGACAGCGCTTTTGGCACAGTATACCGGCCAAGCGGTTAAAATGCATCTGAGCAGGGAGATGGATCAATTGATTACAGGAAAACGTCATGCCTTTTTATCGGAATACAAAGTAGGTTTCGATTCAAAGGGAAAAATTAACGCCCTTGATGTAATTTTAAATGCCGAGGGAGGAGCAGCTCTCGATTTAAGTATGGCTATTGTAGCCAGAGCTATGTTTCATATTGATAATGCTTATTATATACCTCATTTAAAAGTACTTGGAAAGGCCTGGAAAACCCATCAACCACCCAATACAGCTTTTCGTGGCTTTGGTGCACCACAGGCTGTTGCTGTTATCGAAAATATTATTGATAAGATAGCCCGTTTTTTAAAGAAAGATGCTTTAGAGATAAGGCAAAGGAATTTTTATTCACTAGAGAATAATACAACTCACTATGGGCAAAAGATAGAACAGAATCCTATGAGTAATATGTTAGATGATATATTAGAATCTTCAAAATATATTCAAAGAAAAAAAGAAATTGGGGCATTTAATAAAGATAGCCATTGGATAAAAAAAGGAATAGCCTTGGTTCCGGTAAAATTCGGTATTTCTTTTACTTTGGCTTTTTTAAACCAGGCCGGAGCGCTAGTGAATATTTATCAAGATGGATCTGTAATAGTTAACCATGGTGGTATTGAAATGGGACAGGGATTGCATACTAAAATCAAGCAAATAGCAGCCCTAACATTAGGTGTTAAAGCTGAGTGTATCATTATCTCACCAACCAATACTTCTAAAATCCCTAATACCTCTGCTACAGCGGCCTCTTCGGGCACTGATTTGAATGGAAAGGCAGTGGAAAATGCATGCTTAATATTAAAAGACAGATTGGCAAAAGTTTTTAAAGAAAAATACGGAAAAGAAAATGAAAACCTTATTTTTGAGAATGGCATGGTGAGTAGTGATGAATACAATATTTCATTTAAAAAGCTTTGTTCTTTGGCCTATACTCAGCAAATAAGTTTGAGTAGTACTGGTTATTATCGCACACCAAACCTATATTTTGATAAAAAGAAAGGTCAAGGAAAACCTTTTCATTATTTTACTTATGGTTTTGCAGTATCAGAAGTAGAAATAGATATTTTTACAGGAAAACACAAATTATTACGTACAGATATTTTGCACGATGTTGGGGAATCTATAAATGCTACATTGGATATTGGCCAAATAGAAGGTGCTTTTGTACAAGGTTTGGGTTGGGTGACCACCGAAGAACTAAAATATGATACCGGAGGTCGTTTGCTAACCATCTCTCCTGACACCTACAAAATACCCTGTATTGATGATATCCCCTTAGATTTTAGGGTAGAATTGTCACATCATAGTTCACAGGAAAATAATATTAAGAAAAGCAAAGCAGTAGGGGAGCCACCTTTTATTCATGCATTATCTGTATGGTTGGCTATAAAAGAAGCGATTTCAGCTGTGGCTCACCATAAAAAAGAACCTGAATTATCTATTCCTGCTACCCAAGAAGCAATACTTTTAAGTATTGAAAAAATTAAAAAACCAGCTCGCACAGATTTGTCGGCCTCGCCTTAGGCAAGATGCGATGGTAATCCGTGCGTTTAATAGCATTCACTCCCCATTTCCTTATCAAAAATTAGCTATCTTCGTTAGCTTGTTGACAAGCCTGAGGAGTATTTGTTTAGCTCTGCTAAAAATTATGTGGAATTGCCTGGTTTATTAGATATAATAATAGAAACACAACAACTAAAAAATATGGGTAAACATCTGGTATGCAGTTGTATATGGCGCACGGAAAGCATTTCCGCGCTAGCGGGGTTCATAATATGT
>JAOZUW010000167.1 GCA_029938465.1 Bacteroidales bacterium
TTTATATCTACTCTTCTTCATGATTTATTTCCAGAACTACCCACGATAGCTATCGGGGATGCAAAGAAATCATTCATCAATTAGATGTAAAATATGCTATCTTCTAAATACAAAATCCTATCACGGTTTAGTATAACAATCTATTTGATATTATATCTAATACCAAAATATATATTCCTACCAAAAACAGGTCCCCATATCATAGAGGCATCAAAAAACTCACTAAAAGGTTGATCAGTAGCAACAATTGGATCCTTTTGTGTATAATCGAAAATATTTTCTACTCCCAGATACACATCAAATCTTTCTTTCCAGGATTTTGAAATTTGTGCATTTAGCAAAAAGAAAGATGGAGAATGGTCCAATCGTTGATATTTTACAGGATTATCCATAGTAGAAGGAAGGCGTTTTTCATCTTGCCAATTTAATGTGGCATCAAATTTCCAAGCATTTCGGGTATTATATGCCAAATTAATAAAAGCTCTATGGTATGCAACAAAAGGCTTTTGCATTAAATCATCACCATAAGTTGTTTTCACATCATACCACCTATAAGCTATTCGCATGTCAAATCGTTTGAGAACTTCATAGTCTACCTGAGCCTGAAAACTATTGGAAAAAGATTCACCTTGGAGATTATAAAACATGATTTTACGAACATCACTATCAATATCCACTACTATTTGGTTTTGAAACTGTGTTCTATAGAAATCAAAACTTAAGGTTCCATCTCTATAATCGAGTTCAAAATCCCAAGTTAGGTTCATGCCATAGTTCCATGCCACCTCAGCATCGAGACCATAGGGTTTATCGCTTCCATCACCATTTATGATAAGCTCCCTACTACTGGAAAACATACCAATATTTTCGGAGAGAATTTGAGCGGTTCGTTGACCACGCCCTGCCGATAATCTTAATACCAAATCCTCATTTAGCAAATAACGAAGATGAGCTCTGGGTGTCATAAAAAAACCATAAGAATTATGGTAATCGCCACGTAAACCAGCCACCACATTCAATCTGTCGTTCCAGTTATAAGTATATTCAGCAAATAAACCAGGAACCCATTCTGTTCTATCCACAATTAAAGCATCTAAGCGTTCTATATAGTCATCGTACATAAAACTGGCTCCAATTTTATATTTATGGTTTGAATTACTAATAATACTTTGGAAAATATAATTGGCATAGAAACTTTTTTGGGTTGCATCATACTGCTTTACACCAAAAGAACTCTCCTGATTGTGATAAGTACCCGACAACTGTAAACCAAAACTTTGGTAGGGTTTATCCAGAAACACTTTTCCGGCTTTTGTCCACATTTCCAATCTTTTGGTTTTATTTTTCATTCCCCAAATAGAAGTAGAATGCAAATCCTTCTTAGCATCAAAATTCATCTGACCACCAGTTTGGTCAACCCAGGTTCCTTTAACACCAATTTCAATATGACCACCATCGATAGCATATTCCCAGCGATTCAATCCAATAAAATTAGTGCCTAATGGCATATCCATAAATCCATCATTATTTTTATCGTAGCGAATTTGATTGGTTTTAGCATGTAGTAATAATCCGGTTGACCATTTTTTACTTACACTTGATTTGAGATTGAGATTAGCCTCAATTCTCCCCTCTTGATTACCAAAAAGATTTAAGTATAGCTTATCCATTGTAGCAGGTTTCCATAAATTCACATCTATCTGCCCAGCAATACTCTCAAAACCATTTACTACAGAACCTGTTCCTTTAATTAAATTAATGGCTTCTACCCAAGGACCTGGCGTATAAGTAAAGCCATAAATGGCCGACAAACCCCTGATATCAGGCATATTCTCTCGCGTAATTTGAGTATAGGGACCTGCTAATCCTAACATTTGAATTTGTCGGGTTCCAGTTACTGCATCAGTAAAAGACACATCTACAGATGGATTGGTTTCAAAGCTTTCGCTTAAATTACAACAAGCCGCTTTATGCAACTCTCCTTCTCCTATTTTTTCTATTTTAATAGGATTCATATAGCCTATATTGGTCGTTTTTACCCGAGTAACCACTTCAACCTCCTGTAAACTTAAAGAGGAGCTCAAAAAAATCTCAATATCATTTTCCGTATCCACAAAAGAAGTGTCACTTTGATAACCCGTATAGCTGACTATCAATACATTAGACTCTTCAATTCGCTCTATTTCAAAAAAACCATTGGCATTGCTGGAGCTACCCTTAGTTGTGCCTTGCCAATAAATATTTGCCCCATGCAGAGGTATTTTACCCTCAGCTGTTTCTTCCAATACTCTTCCTTTAAGAATCTTGAGGCTTATCTGCGCTGGAAGCCACAAAAAAGAAAGACTAAGAAATAAAACAAGAATTAATTTTCTCAATGAAACTTAACCTCACCGGAACGATAGGCGCAGCAGGCCGGTAAACTATTATAGACTTTTTCGTCAGCTATGTGATTTTCAGTATCATGACCCGCTTTGGCCACTAATTTTTCTATTTCGTCGATACTAATTACGGATGGCTTATAAACAATTTCTAACTCATGTGTTTTCTTATTCCATTCTGCTTTTTTAACACCCTTAACTAGGGCTGCATTTTCGATTCTATCTTTACACATACCACAAACACCATGAACATGAATAGTATCGGTAACTACTTTTTTTGTTTCTGAATTTGCAGCTACTGTAGGTTGTGAAATACTAATGATAGCCATAAAGAGGGCGAAAACACTTATTATTTTAAATATATTTTTCATTATTTCAATTTTTATCTTTTGTATACTTTATTATTGTTTTATGGAGTTCTAATTTATAGAATTCCGAAATCTGAAATCAAGAGAATACACTCCTAACTTCACGTTTTAAGTTTTAAACAATAAATTTATCCGTAAAAAATAAACTGCTGAAATAATATTTGAACCGCTAGGGTTCTTTGGGGGGGAGCTTCTGCCCAATGGGCTTGAATTTCTTTTTTAGCAGGAGCAATAAGCTCTGAGAATCCGTTATAATTCAATACTAAAGGAACTACCTTAAAAGACCGCTTGAAATGGCTGATCAGCTGTTGATCAGAAGTCCATTTTAATAATCTATCTTCATGAGTACAACATCCCATCTCATGATGGTCAACTGAACAGTTTTCTGAAATAATATTTGTATTTATATCTACAAAAGAAACCTCATGTTTATCCTGATGTTGATGCTGATCAGTGGAACAAGCACAAGCTTTTATATCTCCGGTATATACTCCCCATTCACTTTCTCCATGACAATGATGCACAGAGACAGGCACTCCTATAATTAGCAGGAGATAAGTAATAGCCATTAATAATGTAAGTACTTTCTTCATAAAGATGACGCAAAAATAGATTATTTTCGATAGTAACAACAATAGATAATTGTTATTTTATTGCAAAGTCACAGTGTCAAGCTTACTTTAATACTTTTTGTCTGATTCGAATATCTCCCTGAATAATCTCTACAAAATACACTCCATCGAAAAAAGATGACAGGTCTACTTTGGTTTTTTTATTAGTAATCACCTGTTGTAGAAGCATTTGCCCTTGCACATTATATATATTTACTAAAGCAGGAGTATTTATATCTAGCCATTCAATAGTAAGAACCTTATCTACCGGATTAGGGTAAATCAATATTCCATCATCCTTTTTTTCTTCAATGCCCACAGGAACATGATATTGACAAGAATCCTCTCCATTTGGAGAATTAATATAATAGATTTCGGTATCAGTATAACATAAAGTATAAAGGGTATTTTCAAATTGCCCACCTGAGTATATTGATAATAAATCTTTGTCACTTCCAATACCTTCTATCCAGTATTCTATTTCCAACATACCTCCATGCACTTCATACCTTTTCCTATAATCATCATTTAATAATATTGAATCAATAGACTGTATATAAATATTAAAGCTACCAATTTCATACTCCATTCCAACTTCTAGATTATCAAAAGTATACAGCAGATGCTCTGAGGTATTATTTGGAAAATGGTGCCAAGCGTCAGTATCTGGATATTCTAAACTGGGAAAGAAAAAGATTTGCCGATTTTCATCTTCACGAATAGCTCCCAAATAAAAGTAATCCCCAGCATCTGAGTTTTCATAATATATTTTATGATAAGAAATATCATTAATTACAGTATCCCCACTTTGTATATATTCATAATTATACAACCAATTTACCATATTTGGGACGTAAACCCAATTCAAACCATTCCATTGTGCATCCTCAGTAGGAAAAGGAAAGTATTGCTGTGCAAAGGAATGAAACGAAATAAATATAGATAATACTAGAGTCAGGCTAAAAGAATAAAATAGTTTCATATTGAATGGCTTTATTGAAACCCAAAGGTAACGACAAACAAACAATTAAACAATTATATTTCTTTTTTTCAAAATTTCCTACTTTTGCAGCTAATGTATAAAAAGAAGGTCATAATTAGTGCCGATGGTTCCTCTACTATTGAACTTATTGGAAAAAACGAGCAATACCATTCCATTCATGGTGCTTTGCAAGAATCGGAGCATGTTTTTATCAGATATGGTTTACAACAGATAGCGCAACAAAAAAAACAAATTAGCATTCTTGAAATAGGAATGGGAACAGCTTTGAATGTGCTTTTAAGTTATTGCTATGCCCAAAAACACCACTTAAATATCAGCTATACAGCAATTGAAAAATATCCATTAAGTGAAGAAATTCTTTATGCATTAAACTATCCAAAACTAATCACCGACTGTCCTCAAAGCGAATCTATTTTCAAGCTTATACACAATAGTGAATGGGATGAGCAAGTAGATGTATCCAAAACATTTAGCTTAAAGAAGATAAAAGGAGATGCACAAAACATTAATCTACAGAATAATCATTTTGATTTAATTTTTCACGATGCCTTTAATCCTGATTTAGAACCTGATTTATGGAGTAAAGAATTATTTGAGAAGTTCTATTTTTCAATGAAACCAAATGGAATCCTAACAACATACAGCACAAAAGGTATAGTTAAACGAGCTCTGAAAAGTGCCGGTTTTGCAATAGAAAAGAAGCCCGGACCTATTGGTAAGCGTGAGATATTAAATGCCATTAAAAAAACCTAGACTAATAGGGATCAAGGTGGTTTTCTGAGGGAATTGAAAAAATGTAATATAATTGATATTCTAGAAGACCAAAGCCTCAAAGTTATTCCGGGAATATCAGGTATACAACTGTTAATATTAAAGTCAGATATATTCTATTTTATATATGTACTTTCTTCATGATAAGAACCGAGCATAAGAATAGTCTTAATCAATGTGAGATGATTACTTTTAGCGAGCTCTATCTGACCAAAAAATAAAATTACTATCAGATAAAAGTACTAAAGAATCTTGTCCAAACAATCTCCCGCCTTCCCTTACGCCGTGTTTGGACAGGCCAACCCGCCCCGATTTCTTTAGCCTATTTCGTGATGTAGAGCTGTTCAACATCTGAAAAAATATTTTGCAATTCCCCCAGATTTATTCGTTGATCCGTTTTTAGGACTCAAAATGCAGAACCTTTCGGTTAACTATTGGTCTTTTGTTTTTGTGCT
>JAOZUW010000004.1:0-39313 GCA_029938465.1 Bacteroidales bacterium
CACCTGGGTCAGCTAGGTTAATACTGGTAAAAAACAGAGACCAATCAGTTTCAGGAGCCATTTTTTGTAAAGAATCTAAGCTCATTTTATTATAGGTTCGGAAGGGATCTCTATTCTCCAAACGTGTTAAGGAGACTTTGGCCAAACGTGTTTCCATATTCATAACCGTTTGGGCTTCAGTGGTAGCTTGTTTATCAGAATATCCTGCTAAACCAAACATTTTTGCAACATGCAACAGGTATTCTTTTCGTATATCGATTGAGCGGGCATCATCGCTAGTGTAATAATCTCTATCCGGTAGGCCTAAACCTCCTTGGTAGAAATTAGCAATAACCATACTACTGTTTCTATCATCTTGAGAACCAAAGAAATAGAATAAGGGAGAAACGCCTAGTATATGCATTTCGGCTATAATAGGAAGAATATCACTATTCGATTTCATTTGATCTATTGCATTCAATTGAGAAACAATTGGTTGCATACCTAGGGCATCAATTTTAACAGTATCCATTCCGCTATTATATAGGTCGCCAATTTTTTGTGCAATGCTTCCTTTTTCGGCATTAGATTTTGCTGCGTCTAAAACTAGGTCTTGTAGTTTTTCTTGATTTTTGTCGTATAATACCGAGAAAGAGCCAAATTGTGTTTTATCATCAGGTACTGGATTGTTTTTTATCCAACCACCATTGGCATATTGATAAAAATTATCACCGGCTTTTACGGTTAAATCCATATTTTCTTGATCTACAGCTTTTTCTTTAATGCTGTTTTCTTGTTTGTTGTTATCGCATGATATTATAACCATAGCTATAAGCAAACTAACAATAGTAATTGTTGTTTTTAATTTCATTTTTTTTAATATTTATAGTTTTCGACTGTTGTGTGTTTTATTTAGAATTCTATTTCCAGATTCAATTGATCTTTTAATTTTTTAAGATTGGGGTTCTTCTCTACCATTTTCTTATATTTATCTATGGGTCCTTTGGCAGTAAATACTTCTGTTTTAATAATTTTTGTTTTTATTTTCAGCTGATAATTATTCAATTTTGTACGTAATTTCATCAAAAGCATTTCAGCATGTTCTGTCAGATCTTTTGCCTGAGCCTTATTATATAATTTAAACTCAATATCTGTTTCATTTATGAGTAGAGGTTCTTCTTCCAGTAAGACCGATTTTAAACTGGGTTGGTTTTCTAAATTCTGAATAAACTCATCTAAGAGTTTTTTTAAAGATGAGGGATCTATCTTATCTGCAATATTTTCTTTCCCAACCATATATGATTGGGGGTCGTTTTCTTGCTGTTTTTCTTTTTCTTCTTCATTTAATGAGAATCCAAAGCCCATGCCAGCAGTAAACCCTCTTCCTGAACTAGAAGAATATTTTGTTTTTTGAGGAGGAGTAATCGGAGCTTCAATAGTAGATGGAGTAGTGTTTTGCTCATTTACAGACGTAGAATCCTCTTTTTTATCATCAGAAATTGATTTTTCTGCAACAATACTTGGTGCTTCTTCTTTTTTATATGTTGAAATAGTAGATTCCTTTATCAGAGGAGGTGGTTTTGTATTTGCTTGTAAATCAGAGAGTAGAGGCTCGTTTACTTCATTTTTTTTTAGGCTAAGTGTTTTTTTTTCAATCGCTGTATTCTCACTTAAAGCATTGGCTAAGCCACACATTTGCATAAGGCTCAATTCCAGAAGTAATCTTTTATTATTACTGGCTCTATAGCTTAAATCGCATTGATTATTCAAATCTAAAGCTTTTACTATAAAGGAAACACTATACTTTGATGCTTCTTCTCGATATTTGTCTTTAATAGTTTTTGAGGTATCCATCAAATCAACAGTTGCTTCATCACGGCTTATCATTAGGCTTCTAAAATGTTCACCTAAACCCACAATAAAATGCTGACCATCAAACCCTTTTTCAATAATATCGTTAAGAAGTAAAAGCACATTAGTGATTTTCCCTTCAATAATACTATCAGATATTTTGAAGAAGTATTCTTGATCTAAAACATGCAGGTTCTCAACTACTTGATCGTATGTCAGATTTGATGAAGTAAAACTCACCAGCTGATCAAAAATAGAAAGGGCATCACGTAATGCTCCGTCTGCTTTTTCAGCAATCAAATGTAAGGAGTTATCATCAGCAGTAACATTTTCGTTATCTGCAACCCAGCGCAAATGTTTAGCCATATCATTTACTGTAATTCTGCTAAAATTAAAAACTTGGCAACGAGATAATATGGTAGGAATAATTTTATGCCTTTCAGTGGTAGCTAAGATAAATTTCACATAAGCAGGAGGTTCCTCTAAGGTCTTTAAAAAGGCGTTAAATGCTTGTGTAGAAAGCATATGAACCTCATCAATAATATATATTTTGTATTTCCCAACCTGAGGAGGAATCCGCACTTGATCTACCAATTGCCTGATATCATCTACACTATTATTAGAGGCTGCATCAAGTTCATAAATATTAAAAGAAGAATTAGTAGAAAATGATTTGCAAGATTCACACTCATTGCAAGGTTCTATATTTTCGGGGTTTTTCTCTAAGTCAATATTCAAGCAATTAATAGTTTTGGCAAAAATACGTGCAGTGGTTGTTTTTCCTACACCACGTGGTCCGGTAAACAAATAGGCTTGTGCTAAATGATTACTGGCAATAGCATTTTTTAAAGTATTGGTAATACTTGCTTGTCCTACTACCGTATCAAAGGTAGCCGGACGATATTTACGTGCCGAAACAATAAAATTTTCCATAATGCTGCAATGAGTAGGCAAAAGTACATTAATTTTATTATTTACAAATTCAAACGGTTAAATAAATATTTTATAAGTTAGAGAAGCTTTTATTTTTAAAAATACATTTTTTATGTAAAAATTATCTGCTTTTATTAAATAGAAATTGGTAGGCCAGATGGGAATCAAATAGTTTCTTGGTAAAGTATTCTAATTTAATACTAACCAATTGTTTATAATTCGGAATTTCACTACCGAAATTTTTTGAAAAAAGCTTTACAATCATTCAGAATTTTTCGTAAACTTGCAACAGTTTTTAAAATACAGATTATAATAGTCAGTGTTATTTATATAAATAAATGATTTTGAAGCAGATACGACTACTTTTTATAGCGCTTATCATAGGCGGATTTGGCATTAATTTGAGCTTTTCAAACCCTCAACATCACGGGATTGAGTCGGAAGAGGAAATAGAAAATGCCGATAAGGAAGCTTTTAATGCAGGAGAGATGATTATTGAACATATCATCGATTCTTATGAATGGCATATAATGACCATTGGTAATTCGCATATTACGCTACCTTTACCCGTTATTATTTATCATGAGGGTAGTTGGATTACCTTTATGTCATCGGCTTTTGTTAATCATGAAACCCATCACAAGCAGCCAATATTATTTGATGAAAATGGAAATATGCTAGGTGAGCATGGAAATATTGACAATGCTGTTTTTGGCTTAAATATTATGAAAGACGGACCTCATAAAGGGAAAATTGCCTATATACATGCTGATAAATATATTCAAGACCATCAAATAGTTGAAGATATAGAGGCTGGATTGCCCATAGATATTTCCATTACTAAAAATGTGGTGGCGCTATGGTTTAGTATCTTTTTAATGCTTTGGATTTTTATAAGTGTTGCAAGAGGATATAAAACACGTAAAGGTATGGCACCAAAGGGTATACAAAGCGTAATGGAGCCTTTAATTGTTTTTATTAGAGACGATATTGCCAAATCATCTATTGGAGAAAAGAAATACGAGAAATATTTACCCTATTTATTAACCATATTCTTCTTTATTTTCTTTAATAATATTTTGGGTTTAATACCAATTATTCCTGCAGGAGCAAATGTTACAGGAAATATTGCTATAACCGGTGTTTTAGCTATACTTACTTTTGTAATCACTAGTTTTAGTGCAAATAAAAGCTATTGGGTACATATTGTAAATACTCCAGGTGTTCCTTGGTGGTTAAAAATACCAATACCATTGATGCCTATCGTAGAAATAATGGGATTGTTTACCAAACCATTTGTATTAATGGTTCGTTTGTTTGCCAATATTACGGCTGGGCATATTATTATCTTAGGTTTCATTAGTTTGATTTTCATTTTTGGAGCTATGAATGCCTATTTAGGTTATGGAGTGAGTGTGGTTTCTATTGCATTTACATTATTCCTTTCCCTATTAGAATTTTTGGTAGCCTTTATTCAAGCTTATGTGTTTACACTTCTATCTGCTTTGTATATTGGAGCTGCTGTAGAAGAAAGTCATTAAAAAAAGAAATAAATATAATTACTAATCAATAAATAAACAATTATGTCTTTATTATCAATTTTATTGCAAGTTGCTCAAGATTTTGCTCCTTATGCTAAAATGGGTGCTGGTATTGGTGCTGGTATCGCTGCTATTGGTGCGGGTATCGGAATTGGTCAAATTGGCCGTGGTGCTGTTGAATCTATCGCTCGTCAGCCAGAAGCTGTAGGTGACATTCGTTCTAATATGATTGTTGCTGCTGCTCTTATCGAGGGTGTTGCATTCTTTGCTATTGTGGTTTGTCTCTTGATCGTATTCTTGTAGAAAACCAAATATCAAGTATCCTGACGGTGGGTTAGGATGCTTGATTTATTATTCATCAAATAAAAAGATAATATATGGAACTAGTTAGCCCCGGAATGGGATTGATATTTTGGATGCTGGTATCTTTCGGCCTCCTGATGTTTGTTACCTTTAAGTATATTTGGCCTGCTATTTTAGGAGGATTAAAAGAGCGTGAAGAAGAGATTGCTAATTCTTTAGACGAAGCTAAAAATGCTCGTGAAGAAATGAAGGCTTTACAGTCGAATAATGAAGTATTGATTAAAGAGGCTAAAGAACAGCGCGATGGAATATTAAAAGATGCTAAAGCCATTAAAGAAGAAATTCTTTCTGCTGCTAAAAAACAAGCTGTTACTGAAGGCCAGCGATTGGTTGAAGAAGCAAAAAAGCGAATAGAACAAGAAAAAATGGCAGCCATCACTGAGTTGAAAAACGAAGTAGCCGATCTTTCTATAAAAGTTGCTGAGAAACTCATAAAAACTGAGCTTGAAAGTAAGAATAAGAATAAAGCACTGATGGATAAGTTGATTAAAGAAGCTGATAAGCAATTAAACTAAAAAGAAATGAAGCAATCGCGCTTAGCAAATAGATACGCCAAAGCATTATTTGAACTGGCACTTGAGCAGAAAAGACTGGATCAGGTAGGTGAAGATATGTTGTTGATTTCTCAAACTATTGAAGAAAATGCAGAATTAGCTCAAATGTTAAAAAGTCCCATCATTAAACTCGAGATGAAGGAAAAAGTGATGCGAAAGTTATTTGCTGAAAGCACCGATCCTATTAGTTTAAAATTTATGATGCTGGTAGCCAAAAAAAGTAGAGAAGAGTATTTAGCCTATTTTGCTAGGGAATTTACAGAAATCTATAAGGCTTATCAAGGATTAGTAGATGCTTGGGTCACTTCAGCTTCTGATATTGAAACGGAAGTCAAAGAGCACTTATTGAGTTTGATGACCAAAATTACTGGAAAGAAGATCGTTTTACACGAGAATATAAATAATGATTTGTTGGGTGGTTTTGTCGTGCGTATTGGTGATTATCAATACGATGCCAGTACTAAAACCCTTATTCGCAAATTGAAAGAAGACTTTTCTAAAAATTTGTTTATAACAGATTTATAGGATTATTAGAAGAAAAGAAAAAAAGAAAAAGATATGGCTCAAATCAAACCTGCTGAGGTTTCAGCAATTTTAAGACAGGAGTTAGCTGGTTTTAAAGATGATGCACAACTTGAAGAAGTAGGTACTGTTCTCCAGGTAGGAGATGGTATTGCTCGTGCTTATGGATTATCTAACGCACAAGCCGGTGAATTGGTAGAATTTGAAAAAGGTGGTGTTAAAGGTATTGTACTAAATCTTGAAGAAGACAACGTTGGTATTGTACTTTTAGGTGAAGCCGATGAAATTAGCGAAGGTGATACTGTGAAAAGAACTAAATTAATTAGTTCTATTAAAGTTGGTGAAGGACTCTTAGGACGTGTTATAAACACACTTGGAGAACCTATTGATGGTGCAGGACCAATACAAGGTGAAACTTTTGAAATGCCTTTGGAGCGTAAAGCACCAGGTGTAATTTATCGTCAACCAGTGAGCGAACCATTGCAAACAGGTATCAAAGCTATCGATGCTATGATTCCTATTGGTCGTGGTCAACGTGAGCTTATTATTGGTGACCGTCAAACAGGTAAATCTACTATTGCTATTGATACTATTATCAATCAAAAAGAGTTTTATGATAAAGGAGAGCCTGTATATTGTATATATGTAGCTTCTGGCCAAAAAGGATCTACTGTAGCTAATATTATGCAACTTCTTAAAGAAAAAGGGGCATTAGCTTATACAGTCATCGTTACTGCCACAGCTGCTGATCCTGCTGCTATGCAGTATTATGCACCATTTGCTGGTGCTGCCATTGGAGAATTCTTCCGAGATACAGGTCGTCCGGCTTTAGTAGTCTATGATGATTTATCTAAGCAAGCTGTGGCTTATCGTGAAGTGTCTTTATTACTGCGTCGTCCTCCAGGTCGTGAGGCTTATCCAGGTGATGTATTTTATCTTCACTCAAGATTATTAGAACGTGCGGCTAAAGTGATTGAAAGTGATGAGATAGCTAAAGAAATGAATGACTTACCTGAAAGTATCAGACATATGGTAAAGGGAGGAGGATCCTTAACGGCTTTGCCTATTATTGAAACACAAGCGGGTGATGTTGCGGCTTATATTCCAACAAATGTGATTTCCATTACAGATGGTCAGATTTTCTTGGAGTCTGATCTGTTTAACGCGGGTATTCGTCCTGCTATTAACGTAGGTATTTCGGTATCTCGTGTTGGAGGTGCTGCACAAATTAAACCTATGAAGAAAGTGGCAGGTACTTTAAAGCTCGATCAGGCACAGTATCGTGAGTTGGAAGCATTTTCTAAATTTGGTTCTGATTTGGATTCGGCAACCATGTCAGTACTCGATAAAGGAAAACGAAATGTTGAGGTGCTTAAACAAGGATTGAATTCACCTATGAGTGTTGAAAATCAGGTAGCTATTATTTATTGTGGTACTTTTGGTTTGCTGAAAGATGTTCCTGTGAATAAGGTTATTTCATTCCAAACAGATTATTTGCATCATTTAGAAAGCAATGAAGCTGAAACAATGAAGCAAATAGCTGCAGGGAAATATAACGATGAAATACAGGATGTATTAAAGAAAGCAGCTGCCCTAATAGCTGATAGATATAAATAAAATAATCATTAAGTTTTTAGCAGCATGCCAAACTTAAAAGAAGTAAGAACGAGAATAACCAGTGTAAGCTCTACACAGCAAATTACTAGTGCAATGAAAATGGTTGCTGCCAGTAAACTTCGTAGAGCTCAAATGGCTATTGTCAATATGCGACCTTATGCAAAAAAGCTGAACGATATATTGAAAAATGTCACCAACAGCCTTGATGATGATAGCGACAATACTTATGGAGAAGAAAGAGTATTGAATAAAGCTTTAATAGTTGTTGTAACTTCAAATAGAGGTTTATGTGGTGCTTTTAATAATAATGTTATTAAAAGAACCCGTCAGCTTTTACAAGATAATTTTGCATTTATCAATAAAAATGGAAATGTAGATATCATCACCATTGGAAAAAAAGCCGGTGATTTCTTCAAGAAGGAGGGATATCATCATATAGGATCTTATGATGATTTTTATAGTGATTTAAGTTTTGAGAATGTGTCTCCCTTGGCAACAGAACTTTTGGAGAAATATAGCAATAGAGAATATGATAATATTACTATTGTATATAATCAGTTTAAGAATGCGGCTACTCAATTGGTTATGGCTGAGCAATTACTGCCAGTTGTAGCTGCTGAATCTCAAGAGGAAGATACCACACAAAATAATTTTATTTTTGAACCTTCAAAAAAAGAGATTGTGGAGAGTTTGTTGCCTGCTATATTAAAGACACAGTTTTATAAAACGCTGCTTGATTCTTATGCCTCGGAACATGGTGCTCGTATGACCGCTATGCAACAAGCTACTGATAATGCACAAGAAATGTTACGTGATCTTAAGCTCAAGTACAACAAAGCTCGTCAAGCTGCAATTACTGGAGAAATTCTGGAAATTGTAGGTGGTGCGGAAGCTTTGAAGAATGCCTAAAGGAATATGTGATAATTAAAAAGGTCTTTCCAATTTGGAAAGACCTTTTTTTTTCATCAAGATGAAGTTTTTGATATCATTAATTGATGACATTCCTATGTTTATTATTTAATCCATTTGAAATTTCTACCCGGAAAATAAGCAGTATTACCTAATGTTTCTTCAATACGAAGTAATTGGTTATATTTAGCTATTCTATCTGAGCGACTTGCAGAACCAGTTTTAATTTGGCCTGTATTTAAAGCTACTGCTAAGTCAGCTATTGTAGTATCTTCAGTTTCACCCGAGCGATGGCTCATAACAGCCGTATAACCATTATTTTGCGCCATATTTACAGCATTAATAGTCTCGGTTAAAGTACCAATTTGATTCACTTTAATAAGAATAGAATTGGCAATTCCTTTTTCAATTCCTGTAGATAAACGTTCAGTATTAGTTACAAATAAATCATCACCTACTAATTGGATATTGTTGCCCATCTTTTCAGTCATCAATTTCCAACCATCCCAATCGTCTTCACTCATTCCGTCTTCTATGGAAATAATAGGGTATTTTTTTGCCCAATTATCCCAAAAGTCAACCATCTCAGCAGGAGTTAATTTGTCTCCTGTAGACCATTTCAGATGATAAACATTTTCCTCAGGAATATAGTATTCAGCTGAAGCTGGGTCTAAAGCGATAAAAATATCTTCACCAGGACGGTAGCCTGCATTTTCAATGGCTTGTGTAATAACAGTTAAAGCTTCTTCGTTAGATTTTAGGTTAGGAGCAAAACCACCTTCATCACCTACATTAGTAGAATAGCCCTGCTTTTTTAATACTGCTTTTAAGTGATGAAACACTTCAGCGCCCATTCTTAAGCTTTCTGAGAAACGATCAGCACCTACTGGCATTATCATAAATTCTTGAAAATCGATGCTATTATCAGCATGTGAACCACCATTTAGAATGTTCATCATAGGAACAGGTAATGTATTGGCATTAACGCCACCTACATATCTAAAAAGATATTGTCCAGTTTCCTGTGCTGCTGCATTGGCGACGGCTAAACTAACACCCAAAATTGCATTGGCTCCTAATTTGGCTTTATTTGGTGTACCATCAATTTCTATCATTCTCTCATCAACAGCTATCTGATCAGAAACAAACAGACCTTTCAGCTCTTCATTTAAGATGTTATTTACATTATGTACGGCTTTTAGAACACCTTTTCCCAAGAAACGATTTTTATCTTCATCACGAAGCTCTACAGCTTCATGAATACCAGTACTAGCTCCTGAAGGTACAGCTGCACGTCCTAAAATTCCGTTACTAGTAAAAACTTCAACTTCTACGGTAGGATTTCCTCTTGAGTCAAGAATTTCACGAGCGTGAATATTTGTTATTTGTCCCATAATTATCTAATTTTAAATTGTTTATTAAATCTGTATACTTCTGTTTTTTCGGAAAGCAAATATACGAATTATTGCCTTTGCATATTGGTTTAACAAAAAATTGATCATAAAAAAAGGGCTCGAATGATTTCGGAGCCCTTTGTAAAAGATATAGGAGAAAAAACTATTCGGCTTTTTCTTCTTTTTTGTCATCGCTAGCTTTGGGGGCAGTTTTTTTAACTTCCTCTTTAACTTCCTCTTTAACTTCAGTTTTTGCTTCCGCTTTGGTTTCTTCTTTAACCTCAACTTTAACTTCAGTTTTTTCTTCAGTTTTAGCTTCAGGAGCAGTAGTTTTACTTCCGCCTCTACGACTTCTACGCGATTTTTTCTTAGTTTCCTTGGTGCTCAACATATGTTCGTTATAGTCAACAAGCTCTATCATACACATTTCTGCATTATCACCTAAACGATTACCTAACTTAATGATACGAGTATATCCTCCTGGGCGATCAGCAACTTTCATTGAGATTTCTCTGAACAGCTCTGTAACAGCTTCCTTGCTTCTCAAATAGGAGAATACAACTCTTCTGGAGTGAGTGCTATCAGTTTTAGATTTAGTAATCAATGGCTCCACATACAATCTGAGTGCTTTTGCTTTTGCTACTGTTGTTTTAATTCTTTTGTGAATTAATAAAGAAGTAGCCATATTGGAAAGCATCGCTTTTCTGTGCGCACTTTTTCTTCCTAAATGATTGAATTTTTTATTATGTCTCATTTCAATTATTCCTTATCTAATTTGTACTTAGCAGTATTCATTCCAAATTCAAGATTCTTGTTTTTTACTAATTCTTCTAATTCGGTAAGAGATTTTCTACCAAAGTTTCTGAATTTAAGTAAGTCATTCTTATTGAATGCTACAAGCTCACCCAAGCTTTCTACATCAGCCGCTTTTAAACAGTTTAGTGCACGAACTGAAAGGTCCATATCTACTAATCTTGTTTTTAACAACTGACGAACATGTAAGGTGTTTTCGTCGAACTCTTCGGATACAGATTTTTCTTCAGTTTCTAAAGAAATCTTTTCATCAGAGAACAACATAAAATGATGAATAAGTATTTTTGCTGCTTCTTGCAATGCATCTTTTGGGTTTATGGAACCATCAGAATCAATATCAAAAACCAATTTTTCATAATCAGTTTTTTGTTCTACTCTAAAGTTCTCCACATCGAATTTTACATTCTTAATTGGAGTGTGAATAGAATCAATTGCGATAGTACCAATAGGATCGTTAACGTTTTTATTTTCTTCGGCTGGCACATAACCTCTGCCTTTTTGAATAGTGATTTCAATATTCAATTTTACAGATGATTCCATGCGACAAATAAGCTGCTCAGGATTTAACACCTGAAATACAGATAAATATTTGTTGATATCTCCAGCTTTGAACGTTTCTTGATCCCCAATAACCACGTTTACCTTTTCACTGGTTTCAGAATCAATTTGTTGCTTGAATCGTACTTTTTTAAGGTTTAAAATGATATCAGTTACATCTTCTATCACACCTTTTAAAGCTGAGAATTCATGATCAACACCTTCGATTTTTATTCCAGTAATGGCAAAACCTTCTAGTGAAGACAACAATATTCTTCTGAGGGCATTACCAATTGTAATACCGAATCCTGGCTCTAAAGGACGAAATTCAAATTGTCCTTTAAAATCCGTAGATTCTATCATAATTACCTTATCTGGTTTTTGGAATGCTAAAATAGCCATATTACGTTCCTTTTATCTTGGTTATTAAATTTATTTATTATTTCGAGTAGAGTTCTACAATCAACTGTTCGTTGATATTTTCTGGAATATCACTACGCTCGGGAAAACTAACAAATTTTCCTGAAATTTGATCTTCATCCCACTCTAACCATGGATAATTAACTCTAGATGCGATTGCATTTGTTACAATTTCCAAGGATTTTGATCTTTCTCTCACAGCAATTACATCACCAGGACGTAAGCTATAGGATGGGATATTTACTACTTTTCCGTTTACCGTCACATGACCGTGCGATACGAATTGACGTCCTGCTGAGCGTGAAGGAGCAATTCCTAAACGAAAAATAGTGTTATCTAAACGAGCTTCAATCAACTGAAGTAAAATTTCACCTGTAATACCCCTTTTGCTGGAGGCTTTCTTATACAGATTTCTAAATTGCTTTTCTAAGATACCGTAAGTGTATTTGGCCTTTTGTTTTTCCTTCAGCTGAACCCCATACTCAGAAACTTTCTTTCTGCGAGCATTGGGACCATGTTGTCCTGGAGGATAATTTTTCTTCTCATAGCTCTTATCCGGACCGAAAATAGGGTCTTGGAACTTACGTGCAATTTTAGTCTTTGGACCAATATATCTTGCCATAATTAATTTTTTTTGTTTCAGCTAAAAAATTATCAGTAAAGCTGAAACCAGTTAAATACTTTTATTATACTCTTCTTTTCTTCGGAGGACGACAACCATTATGTGGTAGTGGAGTCACATCCTTAATCTCAGTTACTACAATGCCTTGTCCGTGGATGGTACGAATGGCGCTATCGCGGCCTGCACCTGGTCCTTTAACATAGACTTTCACCTTTCTTAAACCTAAATCAAAAGCCACTTTTCCGCAATCTTCGGCAGCCATTTGTGCAGCGTATGGGGTGTTCTTTTTAGAACCTCTAAATCCCATTTTACCTGCTGACGACCAAGAAATTACCTGACCTTGATTGTTGGTTAAAGAAATGATAACGTTATTAAAAGAAGCATTGATAAAGGCTTTACCTTGTGCTTCAATTTTTACGTTTTTTTTCTTAGCAACCTTTTTTGTTTTCTTTGCCATAATTAAAAACTTCTAATTCGTTTTAATCTTTAATATTAAATTGCTTTTTTCTTACCAGCAACTGTTTTCTTTCTACCTTTTCTGGTTCTACTGTTGTTTTTAGTAGATTGACCACGCAATGGTAATCCAGTACGGTGACGAATGCCTCTATAAGATCCTATATCCATTAAACGTTTGATGTTCATTTGAACTTCAGAACGTAATTCACCTTCGATAGTGTAACTATCTCCAATGATATCACGGATGGTTTTCTGTTCAGCATCAGTCCAGTCTTGGACTTTTTTACTCCAGTCGATACCAGCATCGGTTAAAATTTTCTGAGCATTACTTCTTCCTATTCCGAAGATGTAAGTCAAAGAAATTTCGCCTCTTTTTTGTTTTGGTATATCAATACCTGCTATCCTAGCCATACACTTACTTTATTAAAATTATTTATCCTTGACGTTGTTTAAACCTAGGATTTTTTTTGTTAATTACATACAATCTTCCTTTTCTTCGTACAATCTTGCACTCAGCGCTTCGTTTTTTTATTGATGCTCTTACTTTCATTGTTATTTGTATCTAAATGTTATTCTTCCTTTTGAGAGATCATAAGGTGACATTTCAACTTTTACTTTGTCGCCAGGTAGAATCTTAATATAGTGCATTCTCATCTTACCACTAATATGAGCAGTGATGATATGTCCATTTTCAAATTCTACCCTAAACATAGCATTGCCTAGCGATTCTATCACTTTGCCATCCTGTTCTATTGACATTTGTTTTGCCATAATGATCTTTTTCTATTTATTCTTTAAAACTTCTTCGATATAATCGAATGTTGATAAAATTTCTGCTTTTCCTTTGCGAATAACTATGTCATGCTCAAAATGTGCAGCTGCCTTGCCATCAGTTGTTCTGATTGTCCAACCATCTGAATCTTGTGCTACTTCATAGGTTCCTCTAGTTATCATAGGTTCTATGGCAATTACCATACGCTCTATAAGTTTAGGGCCTGATCCGCGGCGGCCAAAATTAGGTATTTCTGGTTTCTCATGCAAATTTCTGCCCAATCCATGTCCCACTAAATCGCGAACCACACCATAGCCAAATTGTTCTACATGATTTTGAACTGCAAAACCAATATCACCTACTCTTTTACCGCTTACAGCTTGTTCAATGCCTTTGTAAAGAGATTGTTTTGTTATTTCTAACAAATGCAAATTCTTTTTTGAAACATTTCCTACTGCGAAAGTATAAGCTGAATCACCATAGAAACCATTCATAAGAGTTCCGCAGTCAATAGAAACTACATCACCATCCTGAATAATTCTGTTGCCAGGTATTCCATGAACTACTTCTTCATTTATGCTAATGCACAAAGTAGCTGGAAAACCACCATAACCTTTAAATCCGGGTATAGCTCCATGGTCAAGAATATATTCTTCAGCAAGCTTATCGAGTTTAGCAGTATTTACACCTGGTTCGATAATTTTAGCTACTTCAGCCAGAGTTTTACCAACAAGTAAAGAACTTTTTCGAAGGAGTTCTATCTCCTCCTCTGTTTTTATTGTAACTTTATCTTTTGCCATTATTACATTCCAGAAGCACCACCTCTTCCTTTAATTCTTCCAGATTTGGTTAAGCCATCATAATGACGCATCAATAAGTGACTTTCTATTTGTTGTAAAGTATCCAATACAACACCTACCATAATCAATAATGAAGTTCCACCAAAGAATTGAGCAAATTGATTACTAACACCTACAATACTTACAAATGCAGGCATAATAGCTACTAGTCCAAGGAAAATGGATCCAGGCAAAGTTATTTTAGACATAATATCATCTAAAAACTCAGCTGTTTTTTTACCTGGTTTTACACCGGGTACAAATCCACCATTCTTTTTCATATCTTCAGCCATTTGGTTCGGGTTAATAGTAACCGCAGTATAAAAATAGGTGAAGATAATAATCATAGTAAAAAATACTAGGTTATACCAAAAGCCATTAATATTTGAAAATGTTGCGGCAAAAGTACTCATAGCTTCTGAATCAGAAAATCCAGCAAAAGTAATAGGCAAAAACATAATTGCTTGTGCAAAGATGATAGGCATTACTCCAGCAGAGTTTACTTTTAGAGGTATGTACTGACGTACACCACCGTATTGTTTATTTCCTACAATTCGTTTAGCATATTGAACTGGTATTCGCCTTGTTCCTTGCACCAGAAGTATGGTGAGCAAGATGACGAAAACAAGTACCACAAGTTCAATGATAAAGATGACCAGTCCTCCACCTTTTTGCTCCATTCTTGAAATAAATTCACCAAATAATGAGAATGGAAGACGGGCTATGATACCAATCATAATGATTAAAGAGATACCGTTACCAATACCTTTTTCAGTAATCCTTTCACCTAACCACATCACAAATAAAGTACCACCTACCAGAATAACAATACTGGATATCCAGAAAAAGGTAGTAGGGGAGGTGATATTAGGGTCAAATGGAGATATTGCTTGTGCGGGAAGTTGAGAAAGTAAGTTGGTGATATAAGCTGGAGCTTGGAAGGCTGTAATAGCTACTGTTAACCAACGTGTAATCTGATTGATTTTATTTCTACCACTTTCCCCTTCTTTCTGCAATTTCTGAAAATATGGGATGGCCATTCCTAACAGCTGAATCACAATAGATGCAGAGATATAAGGCATAATTCCCAAGGCGAAAATAGATGCATTGGAGAATGCACCACCCGAGAACATATTTAAAAGACCTAATAAACCATCACTAGTCTGATTCTTTAATGCTGCTAACTGACTTGGGTCTACACCTGGAAGTACCACGTAAGAACCCAATCGGTATATAAGAATAACACCAATAGTATAAAGAATCCTCTTACGAAGATCCTCTATTTTAAAGATATTTCTAATAGTTTCGATTAGTTTTTTCATGTAAAAGAGTTTTATAGAGTAGTAGTTGTACCGCCCTGGGCTTCAATTAATTTGATTGCAGTTTTAGAAAAAGCGTGAGCTGTAACATTTAATTTGGCATTTAATTCACCATCACCCAATATTTTCACTCTCTCACTTTTATGTGCCAACCCATTCTCTATTAAGATATCAAGATTTATAGTATCAATTTTCATAGCATCAGCTAATTCTTGTAATGTAGAAACATTAATTCCATGATACTCTACACGATTGATATTCTTGAATCCATACTTAGGTATTCTTCTAAATAAAGGCATTTGACCACCTTCAAAACCTCTTTTTCTTTTATAACCAGAGCGAGATTTTGCTCCTTTATGTCCTCTTGTTGAGGTACCACCTCTTCCAGAACCTTGTCCACGACCAATTCTTTTTGTAGAATGTGTGGAACCTGCTGCGGGTTTTAAATTACTTAAATCCATGTTTATATAATTTAAATTTCTTCTATTTGTAATAAATGTTTTACTTTATTGATCATTCCCTCTAATTGAGGATTTAAGGATAACTCTTTAACCTGATTAATCTTTCTCAGCCCAAGTGCATCCAAGGTAGCTTTTTGATCTTTTGGATGACCAATTCTACTTCTTACTTGCTTTATTCTAACTTTTTTTTCCATAGCACTTGTTTTGTTATCCGTTAAAAACTGTATCCAAACTAACACCTCTGAGTTGTGCAATAGTCTTTGCATCTCTCAATTGTGTTAATGCATCAATAGTTGCTTTTACTACCGAGTGAGGGTTAGAAGAACCTTTTGATTTAGCCAAAACGTCTTTTACACCAACACTTTCTAGTACTGCACGCATGGCACCACCAGCAATTACTCCTGTACCAGGGGTAGCAGGTTTGATAAAAACTCGTGCGCCACTATATCTACCATATTGTTCATGTGGCAGGGTACCTTTTAAAATAGGTACTCTAATAAGATGCTTTTTAGCATCATCAATTCCTTTTGCAATTGCCGAAGTTACTTCATTAGCTTTTCCTAAACCATAACCAACAACACCTTGTTCATTTCCAACCACTATAACAGCTGAAAAACTAAAAGTTCTACCACCTTTAGTAACCTTAGTTACTCTCTGAATGCTAACCACGCGATCTTTAAATTCGATCTCGCTGGATTTTACTCTTTTAATATTTTTACTTGTCATAATTGATTATATTTTTAATCCACCTTTACGGGCAGCATCAGCTAATGATTTAATACGACCATGATATAAATATCCGTTACGGTCAAAGACAACTTCAGTAATACCAGCTTCTTTAGCCTTTTCGGCAATTAGTTTACCAACTAAGGCAGCTTGTTCTACTTTGGTTCCTTTATGATCAACAATACCTTCTTCCATTGAAGAGGCTGCTAACATGGTGTGACCTTTTGCATCGTCAATCACCTGAACATAAATCTGTTTATTACTTTTAAACACATTCATTCTTGGACGTTCAGTACTACCTTGTAGTGTTCTTCTGATTCGTCTTCTAATTTTGAGCCTTCTATACTCTTTTTTGTTCTTTACTTTCATTTTCTAAAGACATTAATTATCCCGGCTAAGCACCGGGCAAGTATTTTAATTATTATTTCGCGGCTGTTTTACCAGCTTTTCTTCTAACTACTTCACCTTCGAATCTAATTCCTTTTCCTTTGTATGGTTCTGGTTTACGAAGTGATCTTATTTTGGCTGCTACTTGACCTAACAATTGTTTGTCGTGAGAAGTCATAGTAAGTCTAGCAGGTTTACCTCTTTCAATAATAGATTCTGCTTTTATTTCAGGAGGTAATATAAAGAATACATGGTGAGAAAAACCTAATGAAAAGTCGATCAATTGACCTTTTACATCTGCTTTATAACCTACACCTACTAATTCTTGTACTGTTTTGTATCCTTCAGAAACACCTTTAACCATATTGGCAATTAATGCACGGTAAAGACCATGTTTTGAACGGTGATCTTTTGACTCGCTTGCACGATCTAAAGAAACGCTTCCATCTTCTATTTTTAAACTAATAGCAGGATCAATTTGTTGTAGTAGTTCGCCTAATTTACCCTTTACGGTTACTAAATTTTCCTTAGACACTTCTACTGTAACGCCTGCAGGAATAGTAACTGGGGATTTTCCGATTCTTGACATTTATTTATCTCCTTTTATTAACTTACGTAACATAAAATTTCGCCACCAACATTTAGTTTGCGTGCTTCTTTATCTGTGATTACACCTCCTGATGTAGAGATAAGAGCAATACCCAAACCATTTAAAACGCGTGGTAATTCGCCAGCGTTTTTATATACTCTCAAACCTGGAGTACTAACACGCTTCAGCTCCTTAATGGCGCTTGTTTTTGTTTGTGGATGATATTTTAGTGCGATTTTTATTTTACTATCTATCGTTCCTTCATTCTCCATTTTGTACTGAAGAATATATCCTTTTTCAAAAAGGATCTTGGTCATAGCTAATTTTAGCTTTGAACTTGGGATTTCAACAATTCTGTGATTAGCACTGATGGCGTTTCTCAACCTTGTTAAATAATCTGCAATTGGATCTGTATTCATTATTATCCTATTTTTATATATTACAAAATTACCAGCTGGCTTTTTTAATACCAGGGATTAAACCATTACTCGCCATTTCACGGAAGTTAATACGTGAAACGCCAAATTGTCTCATATAACCCTTAGGTCTTCCCGTTAGCTTGCATCTATTATGCATACGAATAGGCATAGAGTTTCTTGGTAGTTTTTGTAAACCAACCCAATCACCTGCTTCTTTTAGCTCAGCTCTTTTTTTAGCGTATTTGTCAACGAGTTTTGCTCTTTTGACTTCGCGTGCTTTCATTGATTCTTTAGCCATATTCTAATTCTTTTTACTGTTTTTGAATGGGAAGCCAAACTCTTTTAACAATGCATAACATTCTTTATCAGTTTTAGCCGTTGTCACAATAGTGATATTCATACCACTAATCTTCGAAACTTTATCGATATTAATCTCTGGGAAAATGATTTGTTCAGGAACTCCAAATGTGAAGTTGCCACGGCCATCAAATCCTTTTTCATTAATACCACGGAAGTCACGAATACGAGGAATAGACACCGATACTAAACGATCGAAAAATTCATACATATTCTGTCTTCTTAGGGTTACTCTTGCACCGATAGGCATACCTTTTCTTAACTTAAAGTTAGAGATATCCTTTTTAGAAACTGTTGGCACTGCTTTTTGACCTGCAATAGAAGTCATTTCGTCTAAAGCCACATCAATTCTTTTCTTATCGGTGATAGCTTCACCTAATCCTTGATTGAGAGCAATTTTCACAATCCTAGGTATTTGCATACTGCTTTTGTAGCCAAACTTTTTCATTAAAGCAGGTGCAACTTCTTTTGCGTATTTTTCGCTTAGTCTTGGTGTATACATTACTTAATCACCTCCCCAGATTTTTTGGAATATCGAATTGATTTTCCTGTTTTTTCATCTATTTTCTTACCAATTCTAGTGGCATTCCCTTTAGCATCAATAACCATCAGGTTAGACATATGAATAGCAGCTTCTTGCTCTATTATACCTCCCTGAGGATTCTCTGCATTAGGTTTGGTGTGCTTCTTTATTAAATTAGCACCTTCCACTACGGCTCTACCTTTTTCAGCATCTATTTTCAATACGCGTCCTTGTTTTCCTTTGGACACGCCAGAAATAACTTTTACAGTATCGCCTTTTTTAATATTTAATTTCACTTTCATATGATTTGCTTTTTTATAACACCTCTGGTGCTAGAGAAACAATTTTCATGAAATCATTCTCACGCAATTCTCGTGCCACAGGGCCAAAAATACGTGTTCCTGACATTTCGCCTGTTGTATTTAATAGTACTACTGCATTATCATCGAAACGGATATATGAACCATCAGCTCTACGTACTTCTTTTTTAGTACGTACTACTACAGCTTTTGTAACCATTCCTTTTTTTGTGCCGCTACTAGGAACAGCCGATTTTACAGTAACTACTACTTTATCACCTAAAGAGGCATATCTTCTACCAGTACCACCTAATACTTTAATAACCAGTACTTCTTTGGCGCCACTATTATCTGCTACGCCGCATCTGCTTTCTGTTTGTATCATGTTACTTAGCTCTTTCTATAATTTCTACTAGTCTCCATCGTTTACTTTTGCTCAACGGACGAACTTCCATAATACGAACAGTATCGCCAATATTACAGTCATTTTTTTCGTCGTGCGCCATAAACTTATTGGTTTGTTTCACGAATTTACCATAGATAGGGTGTTTTTTCTTTCTTTCGATTTCAACCACTATCGAACGGTCCATTTTGTTACTAACCACAAGACCTGTACGCTCTTTTCTTAAATTTCTTTCCATTTTCATCTTATTTTTCTGCAAGTTCTCTTCTACGTAATTCTGTATTTAATCTTGCAATAGTTTTTTTATACCCACTCAACACATTGGGATTTTCCAATGGAGAAACGGCATGATTCAAACGGGCCTTATTTAAAACCATTATCTGGTCTTCCAATCTTTCTTGAATATCTTTTGTAGATAATTCTTTTATCTCTGAATTTTTCATATGACCAATTTTATGCTTCAACGTAGTCTCTACGAACTACGAATTTTGTTTTTACTGGTAATTTTTGAGCTCCAAGTCGCATGGACTCTTTTGCAGTTGCTAAATTAACACCAGCAGATTCGAAAATTAATCTACCTGGAGATACCCGAGCAACGAATAATTCAGGAGCACCTTTACCTTTACCCATTCTCACCTCAGCAGGTTTTTTAGTTACGGGTTTGTCTGGAAAGATTCTGATCCATAACTGACCTTGACGTTTCATCTTACGTGTAATGGCCTGTCGAGCAGCTTCTATCTGACGCCCTGTAATCCAAGCTTCTTCCATAGTTTTAATTCCGAAAGCACCAAAAGACAATTGATGACCACGCTGTGCGTTGCCTTTCATGCGCCCTTTTTGCATCTTTCTGAACTTTGTTTTTCTAGGCTGTAACATATCTAATACTTATTTACTTTTTCCTAATTATTTTCTTCTTCTTTGATGTGGACGTTTTCCACCTTTTTGAGGAGTAGCACTAGGTACCAATTCTGGTTTACCATAGATTTCTCCCTTCATTATCCACACTTTGATACCAATACGACCATAGGTTGTATGTGCTTCAGCAAGTGAATAATCAATGTTGGCACGCAAAGTATGCAATGGAATACGACCATCTTTATACATTTCGCTACGTGCCATTTCGGCACCACCTACACGACCACTAATCAAAATCTTAATTCCTTCAGCTCCCGCTCTCATGGTAGCTTGTATGGAAGTTTTGATGGCACGTCGGAATGAGATACGGCCTTCAATTTGGTTGGCTACATTACGAGCTACCAAAGTGGCTTCTAATTCCGGGCGTTTGATTTCAGAAATATTAATCTGAACTTCTTTCTTAGTGAGTTTCTTTAACTCTTCTTTTAGTTTGTCAACCTCTTGTCCTCCTTTACCAATAATGATACCTGGACGAGCAGTATGAATAGTAATAGTAACTAATTTAAGAGTTCTTTCGATGGCAATTTTAGCCACACTGGCTTTAACTAAACGAGCAGTTAGGTATTGTCGGATTTTAAAATCTTCCACTAACTTTTCATCAAATTTTTTGCCGCCGAACCAATTAGAGTCCCATCCTTTGATGTAACCTAATCTTAAACCGATTGGATTTGTCTTTTGTCCCATAGTTTTTTAACTCTTATTATCTTCTTTTATTACTCTACTATCAACTACCAATGTTACGTGGTTTGAACGTTTACGTACTCTGTGTGCACGTCCTTGCGGAGCAGGTTGAATTCTTTTTAACATCCTCGCGCTATCTACATGCACTTCTTTAATATAAAGATTTGCATCTTCCATACGCTCTCCTTCATTTTTTGCCTGCCAGTTAGCCACGGCAGAAAGCAAAAGTTTATAGAGTCTGTTTGAGGCCTCTTTTGGCGAGTGCTTTAGAACATATAAAGCTTTCTCCACACTTTCTCCTCTAACCAAATCTGCTACCAATCTCATTTTTCGGGGAGATGTGGGGCAGTTATTCAATTTAGCAAAAGCAATATGCTTTTTTACTTCCTTGATTTTTTCTGCGGTATTATGTTTTCTGGATCCCATAGTGTCTCAATCTTTCTATTTTTTACCTTTATTTTTGCTTCCTGCATGTCCACGGAAGGTACGTGTAGGTGCAAATTCACCTAACTTGTGACCTACCATGTTTTCGGTAACATACACAGGAATAAATTTATTTCCGTTGTGAACTGCAATGGTTTGTCCCACAAAGTCGGGAGAAATCATAGAAGCTCTTGACCAGGTTTTTACCACAGTCTTTTTTCCTGATTCTACATTGGCTAAAACTCTTTGTTCTAGTTTGTAATGTATAAAAGGACCTTTTTTCAGTGAACGACTCATAATTTTGAGATATTTAATTCCTTACTTTTTTCTTCTTTCTATGATATACTTATTGCTATCCTTCTTCTTGTTACGGGTCTTGAAACCTTTCGCAGGAATACCGTTACGTGAACGAGGATGTCCTCCAGACTGACGGCCTTCACCACCACCCATTGGGTGATCAACTGGATTCATCACTACACCACGTACTCTTGGACGACGACCAAGCCAACGACTTCTTCCGGCTTTTCCGGAACGTTCCAGGCTATGCTCAGTATTTGAAACCATACCTATGGTAGCTTTACAAGATTGAAGTATCATTCTTGTTTCGCCACTAGGCATTTTCAAAATAGCAAACTTACCGTCACGTGTCATCAACTGAGCAAAGCTACCAGCACTACGTGCCATTTTAGCTCCTTGTCCAGGACGCAATTCGATATTATGTATTATAGTTCCGTAAGGAATCTCGCTAAGATATAGGGTATTTCCAACATCAGGTGTTACACCTTTTCCGCTGTTAAGTTCTTGACCTACTTCTAAACCATGAGGAGCAATAATGTATCTTTTCTCGCCATCGGCATACACCACTAGCGAAATACGTGCTGATCGGTTTGGATCGTACTCAATTGTTTTAACTTTTGCAGGAATACCATCTTTATCTCTTTTGAAATCGATAATCCTATACTTCTTCTTATGACCACCACCAATATATCGCATGGTCATCTTCCCTTTACTATTTCTTCCTCCTGATTTATTCTTACCTTCTAGTAAGCTCTTCTCTGGAGTAGAAGTAGTTATGTCGTCAAACGTATCAGCTAATTTGAAACGTTGACCTGGGGTAGTTGGTCTGAATTTTTTTAAAGCCATCTATTTTAAATATTGCTATAAAAATCAATTGTTTCACCTTCGGCTAATGTCACCATAGCCTTCTTATAATCATTCTCTTTCCCTGAGATAAATCCCGCCTTCGTGTGTCGGCTTTTTGATTTTCCCAGATAATTCATCGTATTTACAGATACAGCTTCAACACCATAAACTTCTTTAATCGCTGCTTTGATTTGAAGCTTATTGGCATCTTTTCTTACGATAAAGCCATAACGGTTAGGAAACTTTTCAGTAACCGCCGTTAGTTTTTCTGTAATGATTGGCTTAATAATAATACCCATTGTTTTACTATTTTTATTTATCTTCTCGAATGGCAAGATCTGCAAAACCTTCTAATGAGCTCTCAACAACTAAAAGAGTTTTAGCTCTCAAGATTTCATAAGTGTTTAAATCAGAAACTCTTAGGACAGAAACGCCCTGTAAATTTCGAGTCGACAAATATACATTATTATTTATATCATTCAACACTATAAGTGTCTTTTTTCCACTCAGGTCAAGATTTTTAAGAATCTCAGCCATTTGAGCTGTTTTAGGAGCATCAAGATTTATATCTTCTACTATTTTAATAGCAGACTCTTGAGCTTTGTAAGTTAGAGCTGACAAACGAGCTATTTGCTTCAATTTCTTATTTAGTTTGAAGTTATATACTCTTGGTTCAGGACCAAATACACGTGCACCACCTCTAAAGATAGGTGATTTTATACTACCTGCACGAGCGGTACCTGTTCCTTTTTGACGCTTGATCTTTCTGGTACTACCTGAAAGCATGCTTACTTCTTTTGTGCTGTGAGTACCTTGCCTTTGATTGGCAGTGTATTGCTTAACAGCTAAGTAAATAGCATGATCATTGGGTTCAACACCAAAAATCTTATCGTCTAGAACCACTTTCTTTCCAGATTCTTTCCCGCTAATATTATATACTGCTACTTCCATCTCTCAATAATTAAATAGGAGCCTTTTGCACCTGGCACAGAACCTTTTACTACTAAAAGATTCTTTTCAGATTCCACTTTTAACACTTGCAAATTAATTGCTTTAACTCTCACATTTCCCATTTGTCCAGCCATTCTCATTCCTTTGAATACTCTGGATGGATATGATGAAGCACCAATAGAACCTGGGGCTCTTAATCTGTTGTGCTGACCGTGTGTGGCATCATTAACACCAGCAAATCCGTGACGTTTAACAACTCCCTGGAAACCTTTTCCTTTAGAAGTTCCAACTACATCAACGTATTCACCTTCTTTAAAGACGTCTACGGTAACTACTTCACCATATTTCTTCTTTTCTTCAAATCTAGAGAACTCTACGAGCTTTCTCTTAGGGGTAGTTTTTGCTTTCTCAAAATGACCACGCAACGCTTTAGAGGTGTTCTTCTCTTTTTTGTCGTCATAGCCAAGCTGAATAGCCTCATATCCATCTTTCTCGAGGGTACGAACTTGGGTAACTACACATGGACCAGCTTCGATTACTGTACAGGGAATATTCTTCCCGCTTTCATCAAATAGACTGGTCATCCCAACTTTTTTTCCAATTATTCCTGACATTTTTTTGAAATACCTTTAAAAAGTTATACTTTAATTTCTACCTCAACACCGCTAGGCAATTCTAAGCGCATCAACGAGTCGATGGTTTTAGCATTACTACTGTAAATGTCGAGTAATCTCTTATAAGAGTTCAATTGAAATTGTTCTCTTGCCGTTTTGTTCACAAAGGTTGATTTGTTAACTGTGTAGATCCTTCTGTGTGTTGGCAACGGAATTGGCCCATTTACCACCGCACCTGTAATTTTTACAGTTTTTACGATCTTTTCAGCTGATTTGTCAACCAAATTGTGATCATACGATTTTAGTTTAATTCTAATCCTTTGATTCACGATTATTATTTTTAATATATATTATTAAAATTTATTCTTTTCCTACCACATCTTCAACTACTGACTTTGGTGCTGGAGCAAAATGGCTAAATTCCATACTTGATGAAGCACGACCCGAAGTAATTGTACGAAGTGTTGTTACATATCCAAACATCTCACGCAAAGGCACTTTGGCTTTTACTATTTGTGATCCTGATTTGGCTTCTATACCTTCTAACTGGCCACGACGTCGGTTTAAGTCACCACTAACATCACCTAAGTAATCATCTGGAGTAGTAATCTCTACCTTCATAATTGGTTCTAATAAAATCGGACCGGCTTTTTTAGAAGCAGTTCTAAAGCCCAATTTAGCAGCCAATTCGAAACTTAACTGGTCAGAATCTACAGCATGATAGGAGCCATCTAAAACTGTAACTTTTAAGCTATCTACAGTAAAACCAGCTAAAGCACCATTACTCATAGCTTGAGTAAAACCTTTTTGGATAGATGGGATATATTCTTTCGGAATATTTCCACCTTTTACTTTATCTTCGAATTGCAATCCTTCTTTACCTTCGTCAGCAGGGCCCATTTCAAAGATAATATCGGCAAATTTACCTCTACCACCGGATTGTTTTTTATAGACCTCACGGTGTTTAATAGTTTCTGTGAGGGCTTCTTTATAGGATACTTGTGGTTGTCCTTGAGTACATTCAACTTTGAATTCTCTCTTCAAACGATCCACTAAAATATCTAAGTGAAGTTCACCCATTCCACTGATAATGGTTTGCCCTGAATCTTCATCAGTTTTTACTTTAAATGTAGGATCTTCTTCAGCTAATTTCTGAAGAGCAATACCCATTTTATCAAGATCTTTTTGTGTTTTAGGTTCCACAGCAACATTGATTACGGGAGCAGGGAAAGTCATTGACTCTAAAATTAGAGGGTTACTCATATCTGTAAGGGTATCACCAGTACGGATAGTTTTAAAACCTACAGCAGCACCAATATCACCTACGCCAATTTCGTCAAGAGGCTCTTGTTTATTGGAATGCATTTGCATAATTCTAGATATTCTTTCTTTTTTACCTGTTGTTGCGTTCAAAACGTATGAACCCGCTTTTAGTTTACCACTATATACACGGAAGAAGCAAATACGACCAACAAATGGATCGGTTGCAATTTTAAAAGCAAGAGCTGAGAATTTCTCATCAGTAACGCTTCTCGTTTCTTTTTCTTCTGTTTTAGGGTGGAATCCTTCAACATCTTGTTGGTCAGCAGGGCTGGGTAGATAATCGATAACGGCGTTCAAAAGCATTTGAACTCCTTTATTTTTAAATGCTGAACCGCACATCATAGGTGTGATTCGCATATCGATAGTTGCTTTACGAATAGCGTTTTGCATTTCTTCTTCGGTAATGCTATCAGGGTCGTCCATAAACTTCTCCAATAATTCATCACTTTCTTCAGCTACGCCTTCGATTAAATTCATACGGTATTCAGCTGTTTTTTCAACCAAATCTTCCGGTATAGGAATCTCTCTTATTTCAACACCTTTGTCGCCTTCATCCCAAACATAAGCTTTGTTTGACATTAAGTCAACAACGCCTGTAAAAGTTTCTTCAGCTCCAATAGGAATTTGAAGTGGAACGGGATTAGCTTTTAGTTTATCTCGTACCTGATCAATAACATCAAAAAAGTCGGCACCAGTACGGTCCATTTTATTTACGAATCCAATTCGGGGAACATGGTATTTGTCAGCTTGTCGCCAAACAGTTTCAGATTGTGGTTCAACGCCCCCAACTGCACAAAACAGAGCAACAGCTCCGTCAAGTACTCTTAAAGAACGTTCTACCTCAACGGTAAAATCAACGTGTCCTGGGGTATCTATAATATTAATTTTGTGCTTAATATTTTTATGATCCCAATAAACAGTAGTAGCAGCAGAAGTAATAGTGATTCCTCGCTCTTGCTCTTGCTCCATCCAGTCCATAGTAGCAGCACCGTCATGGACTTCTCCAATCTTGTAACTTCTACCAGTATAGTACAAAATACGCTCAGTCGTAGTGGTTTTACCAGCGTCGATGTGCGCCATTATGCCTATATTTCTTCTATGTTCTAGTTTCTCAGACATCTCTAAATTATATTGTTATAAACGTAATACTCTCCCGTTCTTAGAAACGGAAGTGTGAGAAAGCCTTATTAGCATCTGCCATTCTGTGAGTTTCTTCTTTCTTTTTGAAAGCAGTTCCTTCCTCCTTGAATGCGGCTATAATCTCTCCAGCTAACCTTTCTCCCATTGTCTTTTCATGACGCTTACGTGATGCTTTAATCAAAGATTTCATTCCGATTGATTGCTTACGAGCAGGTCGGATTTCGGCTGGAATTTGAAAAGTAGCTCCTCCAATTCTTCTACTCTTTACCTCTACGGCAGGAGTAACATTGAGTAAAGCTTTTTTAAATACATCCAGACTCTTTTCGTCTTTGAGTTTATCACCTACAATTTCAATAGCATCGTAGAAAATGTTAAATGAAAGATTCTTCTTTCCGGATAACATCAAGTTATTTACAAACTTTGTAACCAAAATATCATTAAATTTTGGATCCGGTAGAATAATTCTCTTTTTTGGTTTAGATTTCCTCATTTCTCTTCTTACTAAAAATTATTATTTCTTCTTGGGCATTTTAGTACCATACTTAGAACGTCTTTGGGTTCTTCCATCAACTCCTGAAGTATCTAATGCACCACGCACTATGTGATATCTTACACCTGGCAAATCTTTAACTCTACCTCCCCTAACTAAAACGATAGAGTGCTCTTGTAGGTTATGTCCTTCGCCACCAATGTAAGCATTGACCTCTTTACCATTTGTAAGCCTAACTCTTGCTACTTTACGCATAGCTGAGTTTGGTTTTTTTGGTGTAGTTGTGTAAACTCTTAAGCATACACCTCTCCTTTGAGGACAAGAATCTAAGGCGCGAGACTTACTTTTGTATTCCAGTTTAGTTCGGCCTTTTCTTACTAATTGTTGTATCGTTGGCATACTGTTAATTAATTTATTTAATTTTATTCAATCGATTTACTTCGATTTTTCGGACTGCAAAAGTATAAATAATATTTTAATTACCAACTACTTGATTAAAAAAATATAAGGAATTTTTCCATCATTAATACCGACCCGCAAAAAATGTAAGCTAAAAGCGTTATTTCTCTAGCCTTTTACTCACAATTGGTTGTTGGAAACTCCTGTTCTTTGCTGCAATATCTTTTGGTTTTTTAACACTGGTTGATGGGAGATGGATGTTGGTTATTATATAATAGGTGTAGAGTTAATAGTATTTATAAATTGAATCTAGGTATTTAAAAAAAAGATCTTCATTTTAAAATATTTCAATATGTTTGCATCATAATGAAAGCTCAGCAAAAACATATTCTCTTTCTCCCCAGATGGTATCCTAATCGATATGACCCTATGTGGGGTTTATTTGTAAAGAAACATGCTGAAGCTGCTGCATTAAAGCAAAGGATTAGTGTTTTGTATTTAGAAGCTTTGGATAAGGAATTGGAAAATACAGAAATTGAAGAGTATAGAAAAGATGGTGTTTACTCCTTATATATATATTATAGTAAACCCAAAAATTTAGTTGCCTATTTCTTTGTATTTATTCGTTTGTTTTTTTGGGGATTTAAAAGAATAAATAAGGGAAATAAAATAGATCTAACTCATGTTCATATATTAAGCAGAATGGGCTTATTAGCTTTATTAGCTCGATTATGTTATGGTATACCTTTTGTTATAACAGAGCATTGGTCGCGTTATTTGCCTACAGTGAATACTTTTAAGGGAAAAGTGAGGATTCCTCTCACTCGTTTAATTGTAAAATATGCCAATGCCATAATGCCGGTAACACAAAATTTAAGCGAGGCGATGAAATCTTATGGTTTAAAAAACACTAATTATAAAGTAGTGGCCAACGTGGTTGATCAATTATTCTTTCAGATGCCAATAATAAAGAAAGAAGCAAGTGTAAAAAGAATTATTCATGTATCTACCTTTGAAGACAAGAGTAAAAATATTTCTGGGATTATAAAAGCCATTTCAATTATGGCACAGCATAGGCAGGATTTTATAATGGTATTTATTGGTGATGGAATGGATTTTAAGAAATTGAAAGACTTGGCAGAAGACATGAAAATTCCTAAAAAATGTATTGAATTTACAGGCATGTTAGAAAACAAAGCCTTAGTTAATCAATATCAAAAAGCTGATTTTATGTTAATAAACAGTCATTATGAAAATATGCCGGTGGTTATTAATGAAGCCTTTGCATGTGGCTTGGCGGTTTTGTCAACAGATGTGGGTGGAATTAGTGAACATTTAAATAAGGAAAGAGGAAGATTAATTTTGCCAGATAAGCCCCAAGAATTTCTAACAGAATTTGAATGGATGTTGGAACATTGCCGTCAGTTTAATGCACAAGAAATAAGAGATTATGCTTATGAACATTTTTCTTTTGAGAAAGTGGGTGATGAATTGAGTAAACTTTATAATGAGACTTTAAAAAAAACACATAAATAGTGTGCTGAGGTAAATAGATGAATATATCTATCTTTGCAAAACAAAACAGTAAACAAAACTCCCTATGTCATTTTCATCTTTAGGTTTATCTCCAGCTATTTTAGAAGCTTTAGTTGAACAAAATTTCAAAGAAACTTATCCTATTCAGCAACAGGCTATTCCAGCTATTTTAAAAAGGAAAGATGTTTTAGGTATTGCCAAAACAGGATCAGGAAAAACGGCTAGTTATGTTTTGCCTACTTTAATGAATGCGCAAAATGAAAGGGAACTTAAGAGTAGGCATATTCAGGTTCTGGTATTAGTGCCTACACGAGAGCTTGCTGTTCAGGTACGCGAAGTCTATCAGTTGTTTAATATTTCTAGCTCTGCAAGAATAAAAACATTAGCTGTTTTTGGTGGGCTATCTATTAATCCGCAAATGCAAGCATTAAAAGGAGTTAGGATATTAATTGCCACGCCGGGACGATTGTTGGAGCTGATAGAGTCCAATGCAGTGCATTTGTCAAGTATTGACACTTTGGTTTTAGATGAAGCAGATAAGATGCTCAATATGGGTTTTAAGGAGGAGATGAATCGTATTTTTGATTTATTGCCTAAAAGACGACAGAATTTATTATTCTCGGCCACTTTAAGTAAGGATTTGAGAGGAATGGAGAAGCTCTTATTAAAAGATCCTCTATTTATTGAGATTGGATCGGAAAAAGAGAATATTGATTTGATAGAACAGACAGCTTACTTTGTAGCGGAGGACAAAAAAGGACCATTACTGCGGCATTTAATCAAAAGCAAAGATTTAAAACAGGTTTTGGTATTTACATCATCCGTATTTAAAGCAGATGCTGTAGCTGCCAAATTAAATAAAAATGGTATTCAAGCGGTTGCTATTCATAGTAAAAAGAGCCAAAATGCCCGAACAGAAAATCTAAGGAAGTTTAAAACAGGCAAATTAAGAGTATTGGTGGCCACTGATCTAATATCGCGTGGTATCGATATCGAATTCTTGCCTTTTGTGATTAATTATGAATTACCGCGTTCACCTAAAGACTATATTCATAGAATAGGTAGAACAGGCAGAGCGGAAAACCCTGGTGAAGCCATTTCTTTTGTAAGTGGACCCGATAGGGATCATTTTAAGGTGATACAGAAAAAAATCAAAAAAGTAATTACCATCATTGATTCCAAGAATTTGGTTTTTTAGAGACCCCCTCTGCTTTTTTGTCTCAAAATATTTTATACCTTTGCAAACCCTTAGGAATAAGGGATTATTATTACATGGGGTTGACTGGATTTGACAGCAAGGAAGTGTAGTGGTAAGCATGCCGAGGGTGGCGAATTTGCCTCGTTAATACCAAGTCGCAACAGCTATGTAAATGGCGATAACAACAATTACGCTCTTGCTGCATAGACTTAGCTCAGCTAATCTATCTTAATCTACGAGACATAGTTTCGGGACAAGGCCTTCTCTCGGACGGACATGCTCTGTTCCAAGCCGAATATGGGGAGTCGTAAACTCAGAGATAGCTTTTGATTTTCTTCGCATCATTAGTGAAACAAAGAAGATAAGCTTTTGGATTGGGCGTTTTTTCCCGGCCATCTGCCGACAATTAATAAAAGACTAAGCATGTAGAAAGCCTTTGTGCTACTTGTTTGGACGAGGGTTCGAATCCCTCCAGCTCCACCAAATTAAGTACTTAGAGTAAGTTGAAGTATTTAGAGTAAATTAAAGTACTTAGAGTAAATTAAAGTGCTTGGGTAGATTAAAGTGCTTAGAGTTATGAATTCATTATGGATAATAAAGAGTTTGGTAAAAAACTAGAGTTACGGACTAGGCAATTCACATTGGCTATAATCCAGTTATCTTCACAGCTACCAAATTCTATTGAAGCAAAAAACATGAAATAATAAATTCATTTTATAACTTTAAGTACTTCAAGTATTTTAATTACTTTAAGTACTTAAATAAGGCCGCATAGTTCAATTGGATAGAATATCAGATTTCGGCTCTGAGGGTTGAGGGTTCGAGTCCTTCTGCGGTCGCATAAAAAAAGTCAAGTTTAGAAAAATCGTTTATTTTCTATTCTTGACTTTTAGTTTTTATAACAAAGTTATTGGTGTTTTATTAGAATCCCAATCTACATCTTGGCTTCAATAAAGGACTCCAATTTCACCAAGTCGGCACTAAATTTCCGAATACCTTCGGCTAGCTTTTCGGTAGCCATAGCATCTTCATTCATTTGCCAACGAAATGAAGCTTCGTCAGTATCAAGTTTAGTAATTTCCATATTTCTAACATGATCAGGATTGAGCTTTTGTTCTAAGATTTCATCACTATTTTCTAATTCGGCTAATAAAGAAGGAGAAATAGTTAACAAATCACATCCGGCTAATTCCATTATTTCTTCTTTATTACGAAAACTCGCTCCCATTATTTCGGTGGTATGATTGAATTTTCTGTAATAATTAAAAATAGTTGTAACTGAAAGTACGCCTGGATCTTCTGATGCTTCAAAATGATCAACTCCTTGATCTTTTTTATGCCAATCGAGAATACGTCCTACAAATGGAGAAATAAGCTGAACGCCTGATTCTGCACATGTTACTGCTTGTATTTTGCTAAAGAGCAGTGTTAAATTGGTTCTAATGCCTTCTTGTTCAATTATTTTTGCAGCATGAATGCCTTCCCAAGTGGCTGCAATTTTTATTAAGATTCTGCCTTTTTCAATACCGGCATGTTTGTATAAACCTATAAGCTTGCGTGCTTTTTCAATGGTTTTCTCCATATCAAAAGATAAGCGTGCATCTACTTCGGTACTGACTCTGCCGGGTACTATCTTCAATATCTCTAATCCAAATTTAACAGCCAAAACATCCAAAGCATGTTCTAATTGAATATGCCGATGGATGCTATATTCTTTCGCTTCTTGTAAAGCCTCATCAATCAAATGAGCATATTTCTCTTCTTGAGCTGCAGCATATATAAGCGATGGGTTTGTGGTAGCATCCAAGGGTTTAAATTGTTGAATAGATTGAAAATCACCAGTATCGGCTACTACTTTTGTGAATTGTTTTAGTTGTTCTAGACTGTTCATTCTACTTGGTTTTATATTGTTGTTTTATAATTGCGATGTTTTTGATATTTAGGTAAATCTATTGTCGTATGATGTCTCTATATTCTTCTAGCCAATCTTCAAGTTGTATCATATTTTTGAAAAAGAAGGGATAAACTTTTTCCCAAGTATTTTTGTCAAAAATATTTACACCTTCCAAAGATAGGGCAATTCTTATGATATCTTTACCATTATCCAGTTCATACATATCATCCCATTCCATATTTAAATGATAATCATTGATAAGGATATTCTTTAATCCCAAAAGTTTATTCCAATATTCGAGTCTTTTATCTATTGATTTACTTGTAATATCAATGCCTACACTAGCTTTGATTTTATTGATATCAAATTTTAAATCCAAAGCTTTAATGCCTGTATTTTGCATCATCCATTTCTTAGGTTTCCCTAGTCTTTTACGCTTTGGAGCAGAATATTTCCTAAATTCCAACCAAAAACTTTCACGCAATTGCTTTGCTTCTTCTTTGCTATACACCTGAGTTTGCTATTAAATAAAAATACAGAAAGCTAATAATGTGTGAGGTTTTAAAAATATATTTATGAGAAAAATGGAATGCTGTGAAAGTGTTAAAGATAAAAGATTTCTCCTTATTTGCTTTCCCTCCTGGCATTTTGATGTTTTCCATATACTTCCTCATATTTTCTCACATTAATCCATTAGTGTTTTAAAAATCTGAGTCGTCAATGAAAAATATCAAAATGCTGTAAAATTATTTTATATCAAACTCAGGTGATACATAATTGAAAAGCAAAAATAGTCAATTCTTTATTACCTGAATTCAGAATTACAATTTTAATTTCAATTGTTCGGTCATATTAAAAGTTAGCCGATGATGTAAAGTAGTGCCGTGTATTGCAATGGCTCTTTTATGAAATTTGGTAGGGTAACCTTTATTTTTATGCCAATCGTAATACGGAAAATCTTGATGGATCTTTTGCATAAACTCATCGCGATGCGTTTTAGCTAGAATTGAAGCTGCAGCAATGGACATATATTTGCCATCTCCTTTGATAATGCAGTGATGAGGTATGTTTTTATAGTCTTTGAATTTATTCCCATCCACTAAGATGAGTTCTGGTTTTTTATGGAGCTGATCTAAAGCACGATGCATACTCAGGATACTGGCATTTAAAATATTTATTTGATCTATTTCTTTTGGCGAACAAGTGCCAATTGCCCAGTATAAGGCTTCTTTTTCAATAATAATTCGTAATTCGTTTCTTTGTTTCTCAGTAAGTTTTTTGGAATCATTGAGAATGCTGTTCTTGAAATTTTTAGGCAAGATTACTGCTGCTGCAAAAACAGGTCCGGCTAAACATCCTCTGCCAGCTTCATCACAACCAGCTTCTATGGTTTTTTTATTCGAATAATACTTTAGAAGCATAGGCTAAATAGTATTTGTTGATGAGTAAGAGAATAATAAATGTAGTGAAAATGATGTCGATGAGTATTCGGCGAGTTTTAACAATTCGTAGATAATAACCCAAGATTCCTGCCAGAGGGATTAAAAATAAATTTTTCGAAATACTGTCTGGAAAAAAAATAAGAGGGTATAAACTAAAAAACATCATCCAGATAGATAAACTTGTTTTTCTTCGGATATCGATAACTTTTGCAGTAGTTTCAGGTATTATTTTCGCCAGACTAACAAATAAAAAGAATCCTAGAATACTAAAAATAATGCTATAAAAAATACTGTTAAACTGTGGTATTTGATAAAAGGTATGATAAGCTGAATCCCATTCAGAAGATATTAATTCAAGTTTATCGAACCAAAATAGCCAAGTGAATAGAAACAAATAGGGGATAATAAGTCCCACAATGCTCATAGGAAGGTATCGCCAGTTGTAATTTTGAAAGATAAAGAAGCTAAACCAGATAATTGGAAAAATAAGGAGGTTAGAATAGCTAATAAAACTGGCCAATGAGAGAATAAAAGAAGCGGTAAATATGCTATTGTCAACTTGGTCATCATCTCCACTTTTCAATATAAAATCAAAAGCAATAGCGAGTAAAAATAGATTAACAATACCTAAAAATTGATATTGAAAGGGATAAAAGAAATTAAATAATGCGATCAGAATTAAAGAAGATAAAAAATTGGAGTGGTGTGCCAGTTGATGTTTTGCAAAAATTTCTTTCACATAAAATGCTAAGCCTAATAGTAATAAATGACTAATGACTTGATATAGCCAATTAATTTTAAGCCAAGAGTAAAAACAGATGAGGTTTAAAAACAAAGTGGTTTGAGGAATGTATTCTGTATTGTTTTGAAAGAAATGAGGTACTGCAAAAGCTATGGCAAAGATGATAATCCAGCTTATTTGAATAAAAAATGTTTTTTTAAATAGTTGTAAAATCAAAGCCTAAATTTTAAATCTTAAAAACAACTGAAATGCTCATTCAATAAAACTAATAAGATTAAATATCAAAACCTAAATCAGTTCTATAATATTTGCCGGTATAATTAATACTTTCCGCTAACTTATAAGAATGACTCAAGGCTTCTTGCATATCTTTACCGAAACTTGTTATAGCCAATACTCTACCACCATTTGTTAGCGTTTTATCTTCTTGTTTTTTAGTGCCTGCATGAAAAACCAATTGATCTTGTGCTTTTTCTAATCCTGTGATTTCCATCCCCTTTTTATAGGCTTCTGGATATCCTCCAGCTACCATCATTACAGAAGCTGCAACTCTGTTATCGGTTTCCACCGTATATTGATCAAGATTTCTTTCTACAACTCCTTGGAATAGATCCAATAAATCGGTTTTTAATCGGGGTAAAACACTCTCAGTTTCAGGATCGCCTAAACGCACATTATATTCTATAACATAAGGGTTGTTATTTACATTTATCAAGCCAAAAAAGATAAATCCCTGATAATCGAGTTTGTCATTTTGTAAACCGTTAATGGTAGGTTCAATAACTCTGTCGATCACACGCTTCATAAATTTATCGTCAGCAAAAGGTACGGGAGAAATAGAGCCCATACCTCCAGTGTTTAAACCAGTATCACCTTCGCCAATTCTTTTATAATCTTTGGCTTCGGGTAGTAAAACATACGATTTTCCATCTGTAAGAACAAAGACTGAAAGCTCTACGCCACTTAGGAATTCTTCGATAACAACTTGATTTCCTGCTTCTCCGAATTTATTTTCATTAATCATTTGAGTGTAAACAGTAGTGGCTTCTTCTAAATCATCAGTGATAACAACGCCTTTACCTCCGGCTAAACCATCTGCTTTTAACACATAGGGCGACTTGATATCGTTTAGGAATTCTATTCCTGCTTTAAAATTTTCTTTGTTGAAAGTTTTGTAATTGGCTGTTGGAATATGATATTTGGTCATAAACTTTTTAGCAAAATCTTTGCTGCCTTCCAATTGTGCTGCTGCTTTTCTTGGACCAATGACTCCAATATGTTTTGTTTCCGCATCTGCTGCTAATTGATCATGAATACCATCTACCAGAGGTGCTTCAGGACCAACCACTACCATATCAATTTGTTCTTCTAATAAAAACGTTTTAAGTAGGGAGTGATTATTGAAATCCAGCGTAATATTCTTGCCAATTTCATCTGTTCCTGCATTTCCGGGACAGATAAAAAGTTGGTTTAAGTTTTTGCTTTGCTTTAGTTTCCATGCCAAAGTGTGCTCACGGCCACCAGAGCCTATAATTAGAACATTCATCATCTTAATTATTTACTGTTTTTATAATCGATTTCCATAAATTATCGGCAGTCTTTTGCCAATGGAATTCATTTTTTCTTTTGTTGCCTTTTTCTATTAGTTCTTGTCGGAGTTCATCATCGACAGCTATTTTTGATAATGCCAATGCAATATCTTGGGGCGAAAATGGATCTACCAATAATGCTGCATCTCCAGCAACTTCGGGCATAGAAGTTACATTAGAGGTGATGACCGGGGTTTCGGTATAAAAAGCTTCTACAATTGGTATTCCAAAACCTTCGAAATACGACACATAGGTTAAGGCAACAGCGGATGCTAAAGCTTTATGCAATTCTACATTGTTTAACCTTCCACTAAAACTCACATCAGCTTTATAGTGCATATTTTCATAGGTATGGAATATGCCATTTGTTTTATGCATTTTTTCACCAACAATTAGCAATTGAATTCCTTTTTTATCTGTTTCTTTAAATAAATCAAATGCTTTTAAAAGGTTTACCAAGTTTTTTCTAGGGTTTAAAGCTCCAATAAAAACAAAATAGGGTTTGCCTCCAGTATGCTTTTCAATTATTAATTTCTTTATAGCTGGTGATAGCGGAATATATTTTTCGTTAGCACCGTTGTATACAATGTCTATTTTTTCTGAATCGATACCATATTGTTTTATAATATCTTGTTTCGAAAACTCAGAAACAGTAGCTAAGCGCGAGGCTCTTTTAGCGAATTTCGGAAAATATTTTTTGTAGTAATATCTTTCGCTTAATGGCAGATCTTGAGAAAAATGCTCAAAGTTTAAATCGTGAAAAACCGCAAGAGTTTTTGTTTTGGTATTTAATGGAATATAACCATCTGGAGAAAGAAACAGATCGGGTTTGTGCTCTTCTAATACTTTTGGAATGCTACGGTTAAACCAAATATAGTATAAGAAAGGATGACGAGCTTGAGGGCCAATAACTATTGGTGTTATATTATCACCAAAAATAAAGTCATCACAATAGGGGCGATCAAAGATGAAAATAAATTCATGCTCCTTATGCTGCTGGGTTATTCTTTTAAGACTCTCAAATGTAAACCATCCAATGCCTTCCAGTTTGTCTTTGAGTAGTAATCTTGTATTAACGGCTATTTTCACCTTTGTTGTTTTGTTTCGAAAATATAGTTTATGATAGAAATATCATTAAATTTGCCGCAAAGATACAAGATTGACCATTATTTAAAACAGCTAAGCCTAATTTATTTTTATGCATAAGAAATTTATTACAAATTTAGGTTTATTACTGCTTCTGAATTTGCTGATAAAGCCGTTTTGGGTTTTTGGTATCGATCGTACGGTGCAAAATGTGGTTGGGGCTCAGGAATTCGGGTTTTATTATGCTGTATTGAATTTCAGCTTTCTATTCAATATTTTACTTGATCTGGGAATAACTAATTTTAATAACCGAAATATTGCACAAAACTCCCAGTTATTGGCTAAGCATTTTTCAGGTATTGTTAGTCTAAAGCTTCTTTTAGGAGTAGTTTATTTTATAGTAACGGTTGGTGTTAGCTGGTTGTGGGGTTATCGTGATCATCAACTACAATTGCTAATTTTAGTAGGATTTAATCAGTTTTTACTATCTTTTTTCCTTTATCTACGATCTAATATATCGGGCATGTTGATGTTTCGTACCGAAAGCATTATGTCGGTGCTTGACCGAAGTTTAATGATCATAATCATGTCAGTTTTGTTATGGGGTGGAATAAGCAATAAACCCTTTAAGATTGAATGGTTTATATATGCTCAAACGGCTGCTTACATAATAGCTGTATCCGTAGCTTATTTAGTAGTTGTACTAAAAAGTAAATCCTTAAAAATATATTGGAACCCTATTTTCTTTATTATGATATTGCGAAAAAGTATGCCTTTTGCTTTGCTTACTTTATTAATGATATTCTACATACGTATTGATTCGGTAATGATTGAAAAATTACTTCCAGATGTATTGGGTGATGTTCAGGTGGGTATTTATGCTCATGCATATAGAATATTGGAAGCCACTAACCAAATAGCCTTTTTATTTGCTATTTTTCTATTGCCTTTGTTCTCTCATCTTATTAAGGAAAAACAAAATTTAAGTGAGATAATTAGTATTTCTTTTTCATTATTGTTTGTGGGAACTTTTATCCTGGCTATTGCATCCTATTTCTATAGTTATCAAATTATGGATTTATTATATGATGATTATTTGCAGAAATCTGCCGAAGTATATTCTGTTCTTATCTTTGGAGTTATTGCTATGGGAACTTCTTATGTTTTCGGGACCTTGCTAACGGCTAATGGAAACCTAAAAGAATTAAATATTATTGCTGCTATTAGCGTTGCTATAAGCCTGTCTCTTAATTTGTTATTAATTCCTGAAATGCATGCTACTGGAGCTGCTATTGCAAATTTGAGCGCTCTTTCATTTAGTACTATAGCACAATTATGGGTGGTAAAAAAGGTGTTTAAATTTCATCCGGATATTGCCTTTTTTAGATCTTTTTTTGGTTTTGTGATATTAAGTATTGGATTTGCTTATATAAGTAAGATGTTTTTTGAAAATAATTGGCTGTTGGGTATTGGATTATTTGTTATAAGTAGTTTTGTGGCAGCACTTATTCTGCGTTTACTTAATATTAAAACTTTTATTGGTTTTGTTAAAGAAACTGAATTGTAATTATTAGGAAGTATTAAGATTCCTAATTTACTTATTGAAAAGTATCACTTTATCATATCTTTTATTTTGAAGGCCATCTTTTTTAAGAGATTTTGTTTCCCAGTAGTAAGCCAGGTAATACCATGATGTTTCATTAATGATTTAGTAGTAAAGAATTCCCTGAAATGCATACCATTGCGTTTATCCTCACCTATTTTTTGATATAAGGCAAAATTACGTAAAGGTGTTTTAATATATCTATAGTCAGGTCTGTTGCTATTAATAAATGACATTACAAGTCGGGTTGTGCGCATCCAAGTATCGTGTAATAAAATATAACCTTTATTGTTAAGCAAAAGATCGGAATAATAAAAATCGACAAACTCACCATCAAATTTATGATCACCATCAATAAATATAAAATCAAAACTTCTTTTTTCTTTATATAGTTGAGGCAATACATTATGTGAATAATCAGCTCTAAAGTCAACAAATTGATCTAAGCCCAGAGCTTTTAGATTCTTCATAGCCAAGTTTTGATAATTACCCTGAAAAGGATCCATTACAATATGTTTTGGTTGGTTGGTTGGTTGGTT
>JAOZUW010000004.1:39413-44812 GCA_029938465.1 Bacteroidales bacterium
AATTACCCTGAAAAGGATCCATTACAATATGTTTTGGTTGGTTGGTTGGTTGGTTTTGTTGAATTGCCGCAATAATATGAGAAGCTGACTTGGCATAAGCAAATCCTGTTTCGCAAGTAGAAGTTATGTTTTTTTCCTTTAAAAAATTGTATATAAATGCTGCTTCAGATGATTTTACAGGAGAAGCACTGTCTTCTTCGGGAATAATTAATTTTTTATTTATTTCTTCAGGTGTCATATCAATAACTATTATAAAAATGTGAGTATGAATTTAGTGTTTAAATATTATACAAGCTTGAATTAATAATCCACGAAAATACATAAAAACCTTGGGCAGAAAACAAATGAACAATAATCTTATTTTTTGTTAATAAAAATATCCCCCAAATACATAGAATTGTATAAATTTGCACGCATAACGTATAAATATACAACTTATGTCAACAAAATCTGAAAGACTTCACGAAATACGTGATCTGATTAATACTAACAAATTACATAGGCAAGAAGAACTGCTTTCTTTGTTAGTAAATAGAGGCTTTGATACCACACAGGCTACTTTGTCGCGTGATTTGCGCGAATTAAAAGTAGGCAAGATCCATGATGTTCATTACGGAAGTATTTATTTTATTCCTGATGAGGTAAAACTTCTGGACGGAGAGCTTAAGCCACCTCTTCAGGGGTTGGTTTCACTTCAGTTTTCTGGTAATATGGCAGTAATAAAAACATTTTCTGGTTTTGCCAATAGCGTAGCCGTTAAATTGGATGAGAAAAATATTCCAGAATTACTAGGCACTGTTGCCGGTAATGATACAGTCTTGTTAATTATTGCTGAGGGGGTGGGGCAAGATCAAGTTACAGCAGCAGTAGGAGGTCATTTCCCCGAGATAGTTGATATATTGATTTAATAGTTGACCTGACTTTTTAGTCAGGTTTTTTTTTGAAAAAAATATGGTAAAAAACAAAGAAAAAGACATAAAGCTAGTTCTGGAAGATGGACAGGAGTTTTATGGAAAACATTTTGGTTATTATGGTAATACTGCCGGAGAAATAGTTTTTAATACGGCTATGACCGGTTATCCAGAAAGCTTAACCGATCCTTCATATAAAGGTCAGATCTTAGTAGCTACTTACCCTTTAATTGGTAATTATGGTGTTCCTGGAAGAGAAACCAAGGATAATCTTTTGGCTTTTTACGAATCCGATCAAATTCATATTCAGGCATTGGTAATTTCGGAGTATTCTCAGGAATATAGTCATTGGAATGCTGAAAGAAGTTTGGATGATTGGATGAGAGAGAATAAGGTGCCTGGAATTTATGGAGTTGATACGCGACGTTTAACACAAATCATACGTGAAAAGGGCAGTATGAAAGCAAAAATAGTAATCCCTGATCAAGATTTGGATTTTGTGGATACCGAAAATGTAAATTGGGTAGCCCAAGTAAGTATTCCTACCAAAGAAGTATATGGGCAAGGATCTTATAAGGTTTTGTTAGTAGATTGTGGCGTAAAAAATAATATTATAAGGCGATTGCTTAAGCAAGATGTACAGGTAATTCGTGTGCCTTGGGATTATGATTTCTCAAAAGATAAATATGATGGATTGTTTATATCCAATGGGCCTGGTGATCCCATACAATGTAAAACAACCATTAAACATTTAAAGACAGCCATGGATGAGGATAAGCCTATTTTTGGGATTTGCTTAGGTCATCAGCTTTTGGCATTAGCAGCAGGAGCCTCTACTTATAAATTGAAATATGGTCATCGAAGTCATAATCAACCCGTCTTGTATCAGCCACAACAAAGGGCTTACATCACTTCTCAAAATCATGGTTATGCAGTAGATGATAAAACTTTAGGCAGCGATTGGGAGCCTACATTTATCAATCTCAATGATCAAACCAATGAAGGTCTAAGGCATAAGTTTAAGCCTATCTTTTCTACTCAGTTTCATCCCGAAGCTAGTGGAGGCCCAACAGATACTGATTTTTTATTCGATGATTTTATGCAAATGATAAAACTCAAAAAAAATGCAAAATAAACCTCAAAAAGTATTGTTGCTGGGTTCGGGCGCTTTAAAAATTGGTGAAGCCGGTGAATTTGATTATAGTGGTTCACAGGCATTAAAAGCACTACAAGAGGAGGGCATACAAACAATTTTAATTAACCCTAATATTGCTACTGTTCAAACTTCTGAGGAATTAGCAGATAAGGTTTATCTATTACCTGTAAATCCTTATTTTGTGGAGCAGGTCATCATCAAAGAAAAACCCGATGCCATTCTATTAGCATTTGGAGGGCAAACAGCCCTTAATTGTGGTTTAGAGCTACAAAAAAATGGTATTCTTGATCAATATAATGTGGAGGTTTTAGGAACACCTACTTCTGCTATTGAAAATACAGAGGATAGGCAGATTTTTGCAGATTTGCTTCGCTCCATAGATGTGGATACACCTAAAAGTATTTCGGCTATTAATATGCAGGAAGCTTTGGAAGCTGTTCGTCAGGTTGGTTTTCCTATTATTGTTCGTGCTGCTTTTACCTTAGGTGGTCAAGGTAGTGGTTTTTGTAATAACGAGCAGGAGCTGAAAGAATTGGCTCAGTCTGCTTTTACTTTTTCCGATCAGATTCTTATTGAGGAATCTTTAAAAGGTTGGAAAGAGGTGGAATATGAAGTGGTGCGCGATCGTTTTGATAATTGTATTACCGTTTGTAATATGGAGAATTTTGATCCATTAGGTATTCACACAGGAGAGAGTATTGTAGTGGCACCTTCACAAACATTAACCAACTCAGAATATCATAAACTGCGAGAGGTATCCATAAAAATAATAAGAAAAGTGGGAGTGATAGGAGAGTGTAATGTGCAATTTGCCTTAGATCCTAATTCCGAAGATTATCGTGTTATAGAAGTAAATGCACGCTTGTCACGATCCTCTGCTTTAGCAAGCAAAGCAACCGGTTATCCATTGGCTTTTGTGGCTGCTAAACTAAGCTTAGGATTTGGTTTGCATGAGATAAAAAATGCCATCACAAAAACGACTACAGCTTTTTTTGAACCTGCTTTAGATTATGTAGTTTGTAAACTACCTCGTTGGGATTTGGCAAAATTTTCAGGAGTGGACAGGGATTTGGGTTCTTCCATGAAAAGTGTAGGAGAAGTAATGGCTATTGGCAGAAGCTTTGAGGAAGCTATTCAAAAAGGTTTGCGAATGTTGGGCATGGGGATGCATGGTTTTACTGCAAATAGTATTCATTTAGATGGTGATTTGCAAGAGAATTTGAGTAAGCCTACCGATTTGAGAATTTTTTATCTAGCAGAAGCATTAAAACAATCCTGGAGTATAAAAGAAATTCATGAGAAAACAGGGATCGATTATTGGTTTTTGAGCAAGTTAAACCATATCATTGATGCTGAAAGGCAATTAAGCAGCCTGACTTCTTTAAATGAACTATCTAAAGCAGAATTATTAAAAGCCAAGAAAATGGGTTTTTCTGATTTCCAATTGGCTAGAATAGTAATGAAAAGCGATATAACAGCTATTGATCATGATTTATTAAAAGTGAGGGCTTATCGAAAGAAACTAATGGTTTTGCCTGTAGTGAAGCAAATAGATACTATGGCTGCTGAATTTCCCGCACAAACCAATTACCTTTATATGACCTATCATGGTAGCTTTCATGATATTGATTTCGAAAATGATGAAAAGTCTATTATCGTTTTGGGTTCAGGAGCTTATCGCATAGGAAGTAGTGTGGAGTTCGATTGGGCTGCTGTTAATGCTATCGAAAGTATCAAAAGATCTAAATATCGTGGAGTAATGATTAATTTTAATCCTGAAACGGTGAGCACCGATTATGATATTAGTGATCGATTATTTTTTGAAGAATTAAGCTTGGAACGTGTTTTGGATATTATTGATTTAGAGCAACCCAAAGGTGTAATGGTATCGGTTGGTGGGCAAATCCCAAATACATTGGCTCCACGCTTGGCATTGGAAAATGTAAATATTTTAGGAACCTCACCCCAAAGTATTGATAGGGCAGAAGATCGGTTTAAGTTTTCAGCAATGCTAGATAAGCTGCAAATAGATCAGCCCCGCTGGAAAGAGCTCAATAGTATCGATGAGATATATGATTTTGTTGATTTAGTTGGGTTTCCGGTTCTTATTCGTCCTTCTTATGTTTTGTCAGGTGCAGCAATGAATGTGGTGTCCAATAGGGATGAGCTACAACATTTTTTGCAATTAGCAGCTGATGTTTCTAAACAACATCCAGTGGTAGTAAGTGAGTTTATTACGCAATGTAAAGAAATAGAATTTGATGCCGTAGCGCAAAATGGAGAAGTCAAACTATATGCAATTTCCGAACATATCGAATATGCCGGTGTTCATTCAGGAGATGCTACATTGGTTTTTCCACCACAAAAAGTGTATTTTGAAACCATTAGGCGAATTAAAAAAGTATCCCGACAGATAGCAAAGGAGTTAAATATTACAGGACCGTTTAATATACAGTACTTGGCGCGTGATAATTTTATAAAAGTAATTGAGTGTAACTTACGTGCATCGCGAAGTTTTCCTTTTGTGAGCAAGGTGCTGGATGAGAATTTTATAGATTTAGCTACTCGTGTGATGTTAAATGAAAAGGTGGAAAAACCTAATAAATCGATCTTCGATATCGATCATATTGGTATTAAAGCTTCTCAGTTTTCATTTTCACGTTTGAGTCAGGCTGATCCTGTTTTGGGAGTAGATATGTCCTCAACAGGAGAGGTTGGATGTATTGGAGAGAATTATTATGAAGCTGTTTTAAAAGCTATGCTTTCAGTTGGATATCATATTCCAAAAAATGGAGTATTGATTTCTTCGGGAGATGCTAAAAGTAAGGTGGAGTTATTGCAGTCATGCCAATTGATGCAAGAAAGAGGCTTGAAATTATACGCTACACCAGGTAGTTACGATTTTTTGGTTAAAAATAATATTGAAGCACAAAAAGTTTATTGGCCCGATGACAAACGAAAACCCAATACTTTGGATTTATTACAGCAACGAAAAGTGGATTTGGTAGTGAATATCCCTAAGGATTTAAGCAGCGATGAGTTAAATAATGATTACACCATCAGACGAAATGCAGTAGATAGAAATATACCTATTTTAACTAATGCACGCTTGGCTTCTGCTTTTATCATTGCTTTTTGTACTTATGAATTAGAAGACATGCAGATAAAAAGTTTGGGTGAGTATATGACATAGAAAAAATTGCTTAATCCTTCTTGCCAATTAAAAAAAGTAGTTATATTTGCACCCGTTTTAAGCTTCTACCAAAAAGCTCCAAAAAAATGCCCAGGTGGCGGAACCGAGTTTACGAGCTCCCGCCACTCCAATTAAATTA
>JAOZUW010000247.1 GCA_029938465.1 Bacteroidales bacterium
AATAAAGGAATACATAAGAATGTTTAATAAATAAGGTTGACGCACATGCGATAGCCATCGGGTCGAAGTATGACGTATTAAAAAGAATTTACGTGTAGAACACTAAATTAGATATTTGAAAAAGTCGTAAGATATTCTATACCATTGACTGTCTCATCTTTGCGTCTTTGCGATTCTGTGAGAAGATAAACTTATAGAAGTATTGTTTTCTTACAGCTTTATCCAACTCAGAAAAATAACTATTTTTGCCCATCAAAAATGATAAAATGGGAAGAAGAAGGAGAAAAGTAGATTTGCCGGTATTTGAAGATGTATTGATGCAATCGGTAGCAGCTGAAGGAAAATCCTTTACTAAGGTTGATGAAAAAGCATTATTTGTACCTTTTACCGTGCCTGGCGATGTGGTTGATATAAAAGTTACCAAAAATAGGGCAGCCTTTATGGAAGGAAAAGTGCTGCGCTTTAAAAAATATTCCGACCAAAGAGTAGAGCCAAAATGTGAGCACTTTGGAACATGTGGAGGTTGTAAATGGCAAATGCTAGATTATAAAGACCAATTGGTAGCCAAACAACAACAGGTGTTGGATAATTTCCAAAGATTAGGTGATTTTGAATTTCCTGAGATGAATCCTATTCTGGCTTCTGAAAAGATTTTTCATTATCGTAATAAATTGGAATTCACATTTTCAAGTAGAATCTGGCTTACTGAATATTCCAAAGAAATGGATTTTAAAGAGCATAATATGAATGGCTTAGGATTTCATATGCCCGGTATGTTTGATAGGATTTTAGATATAGAGAATTGCTATTTGCAAGCTGAGCCATCCAATGATATTCGATTAAGTGTTAGAGCATATGCACATCAGCATAAAATCAGTTTTTACGATCAAAGAGATCAGATTGGTTTCTTTCGTAATTTATTGATTCGTACTTCTTCTACAGGCGATTTAATGGTTATTTTAGTAGTTGGTGAGGACAAGCCTGAAACATTAGCGGGTGTTTTAGATCATATGGCTATGGCTTTTCCACAAATAACTTCTTTAATGTATGTGATAAATCAAAAGAAGAATACTATTATCACCGATTTACCTATAAAATTACATAAAGGTGTTCCGTATTTAATGGAAGAAATGGAAGGCGTGAAGTTTAAAGTAGGCCCGGTTTCTTTTTATCAAACTAATAGTGAGCAAGCTTACGAAATGTATAAAATAGCTCGTGATTATGCAGGATTAACTGGTGATGAATTGGTTTATGATTTGTATACAGGTACTGGTACTATTGCCAATTTTATTGCCCGAGATGCTAAGAGAGTGGTGGGAATAGAATATGTTCCTGAGGCAATAGAAGATGCTAAAGCTAATTCCGAATTAAATCATATTGAGAATACTACCTTTTATGCAGGTGATATGGCCAAAGTGTTAAACGAAGAGTTTCTAGCGGAAAATGGTCGTCCTGATGTAGTGATTACTGATCCTCCAAGAGCTGGAATGCACGAAAAAGTGGTGAAGCAATTGATAAAGGCAGCACCTAAACGCATTGTTTATATTAGCTGTAATCCTGCTACACAAGCCCGAGATATTACCTGGATGAACGAACATTATAAAGTAGTTAAGGTTCAACCCCTTGATATGTTTCCACAAACACATCATGTGGAGAATATTGTATTACTGGAGCATAT
>JAOZUW010000052.1:0-7514 GCA_029938465.1 Bacteroidales bacterium
CGAAGCTTACGGGATAAGAATTAAAAAGGCAGTCAACTTATTTAGGATGAGACAGCATTATCCCAATAAATAGGTATTTTTCAGGTTTTATTTGCTATTGTCAAATAAATTGGGTCTTTTTGCATGAATAATGAATAAACTTAAGAGCTGTTAATGAAAAAGAAGATATTGATATTAGGGGGTGGTTTTGCAGGCATCGAAGCGGCAATTAAACTACGGGGATATGGTTATGATGTAACTCTTGTGAGTAATAGAGATTATCTTTTTGTTTATCCTATTTCCATATGGATTCCGGTTAAGAAGAAAAATTTTGATCAAGTTAAAATTGATTTGGATCTGCTTTCGAAAAAACATGGTTTTGAAGTCATTATTGATGAAGTATTAAAGATTTCGTCAAAGGAGAATAAAGTCATTCTTAAAAATACGGAGATCAATTACGAGTTTTTAATAGTGGCCTTTGGTATGGGTAAGTTGAAGAAACAAGGTTTAGAGTATACACATAGTATTTGTGGACAACCTGAAGAGGCCAATGTTATTAAAGATAAGTTAGAAGAATTAGTGAAGCAAGGTCATGGTAGAATAGCCATTGGTTTTGGAGGCAACCCTAAGGACCCTACAGCAACATCAGTGAGAGGAGGGCCAGCTTTTGAGCTTCTTTTTAATTTTAGCCATTATTTAAAGAAATTGAAATTGCGTGATCAATTTGAGATTACTTTTTTTGCTCCTATGGCCGAGCCGGGTAAAAAGATGGGAGATAAGCCCTATAAAAAAATGGATATTTTCTTTAAACGCTATAATATTGCAGTTCGTAAAGGAAAAAAGATTAATCATTTTGAAGAAGGAAGTATACATTTTGAAGATAAATCTACTTTAGAAAGCGATCTGATTATTTTTATTCCTGGTGGTAGTGGACATGTTGTTTTGCAAGAATCAGACCTACCTTTAAGCAATGCAGGTTTTATTAATATTGATGAATATTGTCAGGTATATGATAAGAATAATGTATATGCTATTGGTGATGTAACCACATTGCATGGGCCTAAATGGGCTGCCAAACAAGGGCATATAGCGGAAGTAATGGCTGATGCAGCAGCTTATAATATTCATAAGCAAATTTCAGGAAAAGAAAAACGAAGAGATTATAAAAGTCATTTGAATATAATATGTGTAATGGATTCAGGTGATGGAGCAGCTTTTATAAAAAGAGCCCCTGATACTGAGATTATTATCCCATTACCAATTGTTGGTCATTGGCTTAAAAAATTCTGGGGTTATTATTATATCAATAGTAAACTAAAACGAATTCCTCGAATACCTGGAATGTAGTTGTAAGAGCACAAGGTTTAATAGTTGACTAATAATTCTCATTTAAGTCAAGTTGCTAATTTTTTCAGCCACATTTTCTCCATCCATGGCGCTGCTAACGATGCCACCTGCATATCCTGCACCTTCACCGCAAGGATAAAGATTAGCTATTTCAATATGCTGTAATGTTTGTTTATCGCGTGGAATTCTAATAGGAGAGGAGGTTCGAGATTCTACACCTACAATTAGCGCTTCTTCGGAATAATAACCTCGCATCTTTTTATCAAAATCAACAAAAGCTTTTCGCAAAGGTTCATTTATATTTTGAGGTAAAAACTCGTGTAATGGTGCATTGGTAAGCCCAGGTATATATGAAGTATTTGGTAAATTTCTACTCATTTTCTTTTGTACATAATCTATCATACGTTGAGCTGGTGCTTTTTGTGTTTGGCCAGCAGCTTTATAGGCCATTTTCTCCAGGTCTTCCTGATATTTCATTCCTGCAAATACACCATATTTATGATATTCTATTAATTCGTCTTGCTTAATACCCACTACAATTCCAGAGTTAGCATATGGTGAGTTTTGTAGTGCATTACTCATTCCATTTACTACCACCTCATTGTTAGCAGTTGCAGCTGGAACAATGATTCCTCCAGGGCACATACAAAAGCTAAATACTCCTTTATTTTCCACTTGTGTAACCAAGCTATAAGAGGCTGTGGGTAATAATGGATCTTTTTCAGAAGTATGGTATTGAATAGTGTTTATTAAACGTTGAGGGTGTTCAATTCTAACCCCTGCGGCAAAATCTTTTCTTTCAATTCGTATTTCTTTTTTATGAAGAAGATAATATATATCACGGGCACTATGGCCTGTTGCTAAAATAGTTGATATACCACGGAATTCGTTATTATTTTGGTCTATAACACCTAGAATTTTATTTTTATGGATAATAAAATCCTGCACCTTGGTTTCAAAATGCACTATACCACCAGATTTTAAGATACTCTCACGAATATTTGTAATAATACCTAAAAGTTTATTGGTGCCTAAGTGGGGATGTGCATCAATCAGAATATCAGGATTTGCACCATGTGCAACAAATATTTCAAGTATTTTACGAACATTGCCTCTTTTAGAACTTCTAGTATATAGCTTGCCATCTGAATAGGTTCCCGCACCTCCTTCACCAAAACAATAATTTGATTCGGGATTTATTTCTAGGGTTTTATATAATTGAGCAATATCTTTTTTCCGATCCCCAATTCTTTTCCCACGCTCTATCAAAACAGGCTTAAGTCCTCTTTCAATAAGACCTAAAGCTGCAAATAATCCTGCTGGTCCTGCACCTACAACAATAACTTCGGGGGCTTTACTCACATCAGGATAGTGAACTATTAATTCTTTTTCTTGAGGTCTTTCATTGATAAAGAGCTCTACTTTTATGCGAATCTTTACTGTTTTTGAACGAGCATCAATTGATCTTTTAAGAATATTGAGGTGTTGAACAGATTTTGGATTTATTTTAGCTTTTTTAGCTGCTATTCTGCTTATTTCTTCTTTATTTACTGCTTGCTGAGGCAGTAAAATCAATTCTATTTCTTTTCGCATAGGATTTATTATTCAAATGTGAATATCAATTGGAAAATTCGAGAATGTATAGATTCTATAGGGTCTGTGTAAATATTGTCTTCGTTTTTTAAAATATCTGTTAAGCCATAACTCATACGTAATTCAGTTCCCATTTTAAACCAATTAAAATAGAAATCGAAGCCTACGCCAGCCTCAAAAGCAAAATCGGATCGGTAGAGTTTAATAACAACGTTTTGTTCATTTTTGTCTTCTTCTTTACCTGCTTGTGCTGCCAGATCTATTACAAATTTAAAGCCTACAAAAATATATGGACGAGCATTATGTAAGCGTACTCCCTTATATTTTACATAAAATGGAAAGTTAAGATGTGTAGAAGGTATTTTCTTCTCATAGTTTTTAATAAGAGTAATGTCATCACGATAATAAGTCAGAATATCATAACGAAGTTTACGTTCACTAAAGAGTAGTTCGGGAGTGAATTTTATATTAAAATATTTTCCAAGAGCTAATGAGGATACAATACCAATGGTAAAGCCTAACTGAGGAACAGCTTCTACATTATACAAGTGTGCTGAGTCAGCATTGAATTCCGGTATTTGTTCCTGATAATAAGTGAATTTGGAAAAACCCGGTCGCATTTTTAAAGTATATAACATTTGATTGGCACCCAAATAGAAGCCAAAATGTATTTTCTTTTGGTCGTAACGAGGCGAATTTGGAATAGTATTTGATTGTGCAAAACCATTCCCCATTCCAGTTAAAAACAGAACGAAAACAAGCAGTGATATGTAATGTAGTTTTTTCAATTGACTGATAAACGTAATGATTTAGTTTTTATTGGATATGATTTTTTCTTTTTTTATTCCAGAGTAAATAGACACAATACCAAAGCTCATAATCTTTTGATCTACCTCATCGTAGCCTGCTTTTTTTAAATGACTTAAGAAGTTTTTTCCATGAGGAAAGGCTTGTACCGATTCTGGTAAGTAGGTGTAGGCTGAATCATCTTTAGAAAACATTTTCCCTAGTAATGGCAAAATATGTTTGAAATAAAAATTATAAAATTGCTTAATAGGAAATGCGGTAGGTTTGCTAAATTCAAGAATATAAACACTTCCATTTATTTGAGTTACTCTATTCATTTCTTTTAGGCCTTTATCCAAATCTTCATAGTTTCTTACCCCAAAAGCTACGGTAACGGCATCAAATTCCTCATCTTTATATTTCATTTGCTCCGAATCGCCCATCTCCATTATGATTTGCTTATCTAGTAGCTTTTTTTCTACTTTTTGCTGACCAATCTCCAGCATTTTTTCTGATATATCTGCACCAATAATTTTTGATTCGGGAATGGCTTTTGCAATAGCAATGGCCAAATCACCAGTTCCAGTTGCGATATCTAGGATGTTTTTGGGTTCTCGCTTTTTTAGCATAGATACCAATTTGCGTCGCCAGATATGATCGATGCCAACAGATAGAAAATGGTTAAGGAAATCGTATTTACCTGCAATACTATTAAACATATTGCGTACTTGTTCTTTCTTTCCAGATTTTATTTGAGTCATAGTTTAGGCTATTTGGATAATTCCTTAAAGAGTTTTTCCTTATTGATTGGAACTACTCCAACTTCTTCGCAAACAAGACCTCCAGCCATATTTGATAGGCCAGCTATCTCTACTGCTGGTAATCCCTGAGCTAAACAAAGTGCTGCAATACTAATGACAGTATCTCCAGCACCCGAAACATCTGCTATATTTCTTTTTTGAGCAGGAATATGATGATGCACGAAGGTGTCTTTATTTTTTTTCTCACTAATCACCACACCGTGTTCAGATAATGTAGTAAAGAAATATTTACATTCTATTTTATCTTGCATTTCTTCAATAGCTTGATGTAGCTTTTCTTGGTTGGTAGCTTCAAAGTCTTCGTTTATGCCCTCTCTAAGTTCTTTTAAATTAGGTTTAAACAAACTTACATTATTGTAATCATGAAAATTTCTTTTCTTGGGATCTACAACCGTAGGGATATCACCCGCAAGTGCTACTATTTTTCCAATCAAATTTTTACCAATAACTCCTTTGTCGTAGTCTTGGAAAATAATAACGTCAATACTGTTATTTGCAATAATATATTGAATATTTTCCAGTAAAAGAGTTTCGTCTTTATTACTCAGTGCTGTATCAATTTCTTCATCAACTCTCAACATCTGTGTAGCATTTCCAATGATTCTGAATTTAGTGGTTGTTATTCTATCCTCAGATTGAACAATACCTTTGGAACTCATTTCTCGTTTTTTAAGCAGCTCTAAAAATATTTCACCTTTATCATCATTACCAATAACAGAGCAGAGGATGGGTTGTGCGCCTAAAGCTTTAATATTTAGCGCTACATTAGCTGCTCCTCCTAAGCGATGAGTTCTTTCTTTAACAGCAACTACAGGAACGGGAGCTTCAGGAGAAATACGATCTACATGTCCAAAAATATAACTGTCTATCATCACATCGCCAATGATTAACGCTTTTTGTTGCTCAAAACGATGAAATATTTGTTCGATAGAAGATTTTATCATAGATTTTCTATTTGCGAAAATAATTTTTGCAAAAGTAATAATTATTTATAAAGTAGATAGCCATAAGGAGGTAAACACGTATAATAAAAAGTAGTTAATCCTTTTAGGCTATAAATATGATTATTATAATTATTTAGCTTTTATTTTGTTTGGATCGTCAACATCATCAACAAGAAGTGTTAATACGCCAGCAAGTATCATAGATGCTCCACCAAGAATAATGGCATAAATTGCTTCACCCCCTGCCATATTCTTAACAAAGAAACCGAGTAAGCTGGCTGCAAGTATCTGAGGAATAACAATAAAGAAATTAAAAATACCCATATAAGTTCCCATTTTGTGTTGAGGAAGCGAGCCAGTGAGAATAGCATATGGCATAGCCAGAATACTTGCCCATGCAAATCCTACACCTACCATTGAAAGTATAAGCATATTAGGATCTTTGAAGAAATATATTGAAATAAAACCAAGGCCTCCGGCAGTAAGTGCAATTAAGTGTGTTATTTTCCGGTTAGTATATTTAGCCAGAACAGGTAAAAGAAAAGCAACTATAGCAGCAAAACCATTGTATGTTGCAAACATAACGCCAACCCAATCAGCACCTTCATTAAAAAGTTTTGATGTGGAGTCTTCTGTTCCATAAATATGACTTGTTACAGCTGAAGTTGTATAAATCCACATAGCAAACAGTGCAAACCAAGAGAAAAACTGCACTACTGCAAGTTGTTTCATTGTTTTTGGCATTTTAAACAAATCATTAATAACCACCACAAAACCGTTCTTATCATTTCCGGCATGAATTAGTTTCCATGTAATAATTTGCACCAAACCAAACACTATTAATCCCACACCAAGTATGTATAGTTCAGCTTCAAGCATATAAAAATAAACAAGGGAACTTAGAATAGCACCAATAATTATCCATATAAAACTGCTTTTTAGAAAACGCTCGGCAGGAAGTATTTCATCAGCTTTGCGTTCTTTTTCAATTTTCTCGGGATTATCTTCGCTTTGGAACTTCTTTAATTCTTCAGGAGAATATTCCTTGGTTCTGATTACTGTCCACAATACTGCAATTAAGAAAATAACACCTCCAATATAGAATGAAAATTTCACCGAAGGAGGTATTATTCCTTCCGGTGCAGTGTTTTCTATACCAAACCAGTTTGTCATCATATAAGGTAAAGCGGAAGCTACAACAGCACCGGTGCCAATAAAAAAACTTTGCATGGCAAAACCGGATGTTCTCTGCTCAGAAGGAAGCATGTCACCTACAAAAGCGCGGAATGGTTCCATGGAGATATTTATGGACGCATCCATTATCCAAAGCATTCCAGCGGCTACCCATAACAAAGGAGAATTAGGCATAATAAATAGAGCTATTGATGCAAGAATAGCACCCACAAGAAAATAAGGTCTTCTTCGTCCGAATTTTCCCCATGTGTTATCGCTCATATAACCAATAATAGGCTGAATAATCAGTCCTGTTACAGGAGCAGCAATCCAAAGTATAGGAATATCTTCAACTTTAGCACCGAGAGTTTCGAAAATACGGCTAACATTTGCGTTTTGTAGTGCAAACCCGAACTGGATTCCAAGAAATCCAAAGCTCATATTCCAGATTTGCCAAAAATTTAATTTTGGTTTTTGCATATCAAACTGTTTGTAAATATTTTTTGTAAAAAAGGATTAATCATTCCTGTTTTACAATCAGCTAAAGTATAAATATTTGAGTTATTGACCAATAGAAATATTCTTGAGTAGATCCGGTAGCTTTTGGATTTGCTCAGGATAACTTAAAAGAGTTCGATTATATTGTCGATTGGATGTTAGTTATATAATCGAGTTTTGAGTTTATGTTAGGTGATACTATATGTTGAGTTTTGCTAATTATGTAGAATTGAAACCGTAAATAATTAAAAAAGCCAACTACAATTCTATTTAATTAGCAGGTGTAAAAATACTTATAGTTAATGAGTTGAATATTTTTAATTCTAGATTTGTCTGCCATATGGCCATGCTGATTCTTTATTATTATTATTAT
>JAOZUW010000052.1:7614-19103 GCA_029938465.1 Bacteroidales bacterium
TTATTATTATTATTATATTTGTTAGAAATATAAAATAGTCATCATGAAAAATATTAAATTTATTTCCATTTGTTTATTTTTATTATTAGCTGATGTTTCCTTTTCACAGGATTTCCCAACTATTGGGGAGGTTTATGATTATGATATTGGAGATATTTTTCATAAAAGAATAGTAAATGTATATGGAGGAGGTGAGTATCCGCTTATGATTGATACCATTCTTAAAAATTTTGAAGTTGTAGATAAATATTTTTCACCAAATCTTGATACTGTTTGGTATGAGTATTTTATTAAGAAACAAGAAATGTATAACTTAGAACCGCAGAACAACAATTATTCAGAATATAATGTCACCTCTTTTGTTGCCAATTTAGAATTAATCAGAGATGGAGATACTGTATTTGAAAATCCAGATGTTTTTAATGGTAGAAAAACGGTAAAATACTACAGGTATTATATAGAAGGACCTGATGAAGAGATTATATCCTCTCGTTGGACTGTTGGCTGTGGAATGACATATCATCATCGTTGGCGCTGGTCTTGGTATTCCTTAATTACTCAACAAACTACTATGGCAATGGTGTATTTTAAAAAAGGTGATGAGGAGTGGGGAGAGGAACAAACTGTTGTGAGGATCTCAGAATTTGAATTTAGTACAGAAATTAGTATTTATCCAAATCCTGCTTATGATTTCTTAAATATAACAATTATTGATGGTAGAGATAAAGCTGTATTGATTAAAATATTTAATGTTGCGGGCCAACTAGTCGAATCATATCAAATTTTTTCACTTGAAGAAAGAATTGATGTCAGTTCTTTGCCAGATGGATTATACTTCTTGTCACAAGTTGGAGAGAATGGGCAAGTTCTATTTAATACTAATTTTATAAAAGTTCATTAATTTGATATTCGATATTATTCATTATTAAAGAGTAGCAAATTATTTATCCCTAATTCATTTGCCACATAATCATTCCATTTCATTAGCATTATTACATTATTTCCATGTTGTACTTCTTTTAAATATTTAGAAGTGATTTCTTCGATATTAGATATTGTTTTGTTATAGATGGAATCTATTTGACTTAATGATTCGTGATTTATCAATAATTCTTTTTCCATCTGTTGTCTTTCAATCTCACAAATATCAAAGTATATATTAATAAAGACATTAGAATAATTGTTATCTTCTAATCTGTAAAATGTTTTTGTTAAATCAAATAGGGTATAAGATCTACAATCAAAAATACTGTCAATGAGATTGATGTCTAAAAATATCTGTACCTCGAAATGGTACATGTCTCGAGGCATTCTATTATTATAATACGGTTCAGGTTTTTGGTTTTTAATAATATCTTCATTAAAGATAATGCGATCATTTGATGACCAGAATATATGTGATAAGTACTCCCAGAAGCCATTTTTATAAAGGAATGTTTTGTTTAATGGTTTTAGCATAAATGTTTTGCCAAAGTTGCCTTGATCATAGTTAATAAAAACCCCTTTATGAGTCATTATCTTAATTTGCTTTTTTTGCTCTTTTGTTAAGAGTAATTTTCTGTTTTCCCAAAAGGTTTTATTATACGGAATGATTGATATTTTCCTATAATCCATATAATGGTTATCATACTTAAAATAAGGAAGTATAAAAGGTTTATCAAAATCATAGAAATAAAGTGTAGAGCTAATTTTAATACTTCTTTTAAGATTAGGAAGTGGCCCTACAGATCCTCTAAGGCTATAATAATTCATTTGCATATTAAATACAATATGATCTATTTGAATGACGGTGTCATTTTTTGTAAAAGTGTATTCTGTTTTTATCGAAATATTTGTAAGAGAATCATTTCCTCGTCCTAAAAAGGGATGTTTAGTAAGGTTTTCAGCATAGAGAGATACCTTTTTTATAAAGTAAGATTTTTTATCAATCCATATTTCTCCTGAGAAGATATTGTCTTTGTTTTCTTTTGGGATAAAGGATATTTTAAATACTTCTGTGTCGCTATAATCTAGTTTTATTTGAAATTTCTTTTTCATCCCCCTTTTTCTATATTGAAGAATAATATTAGGGAGAAACTCATTTTTTTCAACAAAGTTGATCTTATTAAACACCTGGCTTGTGCTAAAATTTAAAAAAACACGATAATTTAAAGGAAGCAATGCAAATCTACCATTTTTCAAATATAAATGATCTAGTTTTCCAGCTTTTTGATGGGCATTATAATAGCATTCTAATAATTCAAGAGGTTGATCTTGGGAGGAAGTATTTAATATAAAAAAAGCTTTTGATATTTGCTCTTGATTACTTTTTCTTAAAATATTTCTACAATCTGTTAATATATCATATAAATAATCATTACTGCTATGTATCTCCACTTCTTGTAGTTCATATTGCTTTTGTTTTAATGAAATACTATTCCAAGCCAGGATTCTTTTGGCTGGTATATCTCGGGTTTCGTACCCCAGAAAGGAAATGGAGATGGTATCGTTTAAAGAGCGAATTTTAATAGAGAAATCACCATCGGCATTACTAATAACACCATTTTGAGTACTTTTATTAAAAATATTACAATAGGCTATACTTTGCTTGGTTTTAGAATCAACAACTGTGCTTTTTATTGGTGATTGACCAAAAAACAGTGTAGGGAAAAGTATTAAAAGCAAGATGTAAACAGGCTTCATGATTTTATAATTTACTCCAATTACACATTGCATTAGGTAATTGAGGAGCAGTTTTTATAACATCAAATATAAAGAAAAACTGCTTTGTAATCCTGTCTAAGAAAAAAAAAGATGCAAAAAGGCTAAGTAGCTGATACTACATTTATTATTGCATATTATATAGTGCTATTTGACTCCAACAGTCCTGATGAGTTGAGAAATTAAATATATGCGATGACCTACCAATGCTATTGAAGAAAATATAAGTAATACACCAATCCCTTTTACAATATTATCGAGTTCTGGCATAAAATATCCTAGAGTATAGAATTTTATTACACTTATAATAGTTATTAGAGAAACTATTAATACGATCTTGGATTTGCTTGTTTCGGTTTTCTTGTTCATCTGTTTTTGTTTTTGAGGTTATTAGGTATTTTTAATATCCTTTGTTTGAGGCAAAAGTAATAAGGAAGTATATCAAATTATATACGGGTTTCTACCAGATTGCTAAGTGAAATCCCTTACTGTTATATTTTGCAACCTAAGAAGTTATCCTTTTTCTTAAGAAATTTCGACTCCATAATCACATGTAAAACCTATTGATATTAAGTGTATTTTTGCACCCGTTTTAAAAAAATAAGGAATAGAATGTTGGATATTAGGAATATTGCCATTATTGCACACGTTGACCATGGTAAAACTACTTTGGTAGATCGTATTTTACATCAAGTGAGGCTTTTTAGAGATAATCAAGCAGTAAATGAATTAATACTAGATAGTAACGATTTGGAAAGAGAAAGAGGGATTACTATTCTTTCTAAAAATGTGTCGGTACGTTATAAAGAAACAAAGATAAATATTATTGATACTCCTGGTCACGCTGATTTTGGTGGTGAAGTTGAGCGGGTATTAAACATGGCCAATGGTGTTCTTTTGGTGGTTGACGCTTTTGAAGGTCCTATGCCTCAAACTCGTTTTGTATTACAAAAAGCCATAGAATTAGGATTAAAGCCTATTTTGGTGGTGAATAAGGTAGACAAGCCTAATTGTGATCCTGAGGAAACAGTGGAAAAGGTTTTTGATTTAATGTTTAGTTTAAATGCTACTGAAGATCAATTAGATTTCCCTGTTGTTTATGGCTCTTCTAAAGAAGGCTGGATGGGTGAAGATTGGAAAATACCAACTGATGGTGTTCAGTATCTTTTAGATATTATTTTAGAACATATTCCAATTTCAAAACATGTAGAAGGTTCTACACAAATGCGTATCACTTCTTTAGACTATAGTAGTTTTGTAGGTAGAATTGCCATTGGAAAACTCAATAGAGGTACTCTGCAATGGGGTGATAAAGTGGCTTTAGTAAAGAGAGATGGAAGTATTACTAAATCTAAGATTAAAGAATTATATGTTTTTGAAGGTTTAGGTAAAGAAAAGAAAAAAGATATCGTTTATAGTGGAGAGATTGTAGCCTTATTAGGTGTTGAGAATTTTGATATTGGAGATACCATTGCAGATGCGGAAAATCCTGAGGGTTTGCCTCCGATGAAGATAGATGAGCCTACCATGAGTATGTTGTTCACCATTAATAATTCACCTTTCTTTGGTAAAGAGGGTAAGTATGTAACTTCTCGTCATTTAAGAGATAGATTATATAAAGAAATAGAAAAAAATCTTGCTCTTAAAGTAAAAGATACTGCGTCACCTGATGCATATACTGTATATGGAAGGGGTATTTTACATTTATCTATTCTTATTGAAACAATGCGTCGTGAGGGATATGAACTACAAGTAGGGCAGCCTCAAGTCATTTATAAAGAAATTGATGGAGTAAAGAATGAACCTATTGAACTGATGACTGTTCATGTACCTGAAAGATTCTCTGGTAAAGTGATTGAGCAAATATCACAGCGAAAAGGTGAATTGAAGGTTATGGAATCTAATGGTGATAGAGTACATTTGGAGTTCGAGATGCCTTCTAGAGGTATTATTGGTTTGAGAAATAATATGCTAACAGCTACTGAAGGTGAGGCTGTTATGGCTCATCGCTTTTTGGAGTATCAGCCAGTAAAAGGAGCTTTAGCCACTCGAAAAAATGGGGCTTTAATAGCTATGGAGACCGGAATGTCTATTCCATTCTCTATTGATAAATTGCAGGATAGAGGATCTTTTCATATTTTTCATAACGAAGATATTTATGAAGGACAGGTTATTGGAGAAAATATCCGACAAGATGATTTGGTTATCAATGTAACCAAAACTAAGAAAATGAGTAATATGCGTTCTTCTGGTGCCGATGATAAAGTGGTGCTTGTTCCACCAATTCGTTTTTCTTTAGAAGAAGCTATGGAATATATTCGTAAGGATGAATATTTGGAAGTGACTCCTAAATCTTTACGTATTCGTAAAATAATGCTAAGCGAACACGATAGGAAGCGTGAAAGAAATGCCAATCAATAAGAATACAAATTCTTGAAAACAGAAAAGGCAGTGCTAAGATTCAATCAAAGCACTGCCTTTTTTTTTGTTTAGAATTTAAACTCTTCTTAGTTTGCGCTGGTCCAATAAGTTGTTCTGCCAACCCATTTAACACCAATATAACCTTTTATTTTCAATAGGTCATCTTCAAACTCCATATAGCAGCTATAGGTTTTGCCACTTTTAGGATCATAGATTTCGCCATCTTCCCATTCGTCATCACCATCAAAAACAAAACTAGTTAACATTAATAAACCTTTAATAGGTCTGCTTTGTAACTTAACGTCAGGATTTTCATCATCTAATTTTGCGCTACCATCTTCTCTATTGGGGTCTTTTAGCCAAACAATTTTGCCAAAAAACTTATCGCCTTGTTTGTAAATTTCTACTTTGGCATCTTTTTCTTCATTGAGCCATTTTCCTACAATTTTATCAGCACCATTTTGAGCCATTAACTGACCCATAGCAAAAGTTAGTATTAATGATAATACTACTGCAAATTTTACTCTTTTCATAAATTAAAGTGTTAGTTTTAGGTTATTTTTATTTGAATATTTATCTCTTAAATATGTCAATAATTATAATAAAGACATGAGCAAATATAGGAAAATATTTGAATTGACTTAAGAGTTTCTACTCTTCATTAAACAATTGAAGCTTTGCAGTGTTTGGTTTTTTCGTCTTTTTCTTCAAATTTCGAGCATCAATATTTGTTTTTTTACGCCATTTTCCTTTTTCAAAAACTAAAGCATCAACCATATCACCTGAAGGAACTAAAAAGGCGGGATCTTCTTTTAAATCAGGATATAACGGGATGAGTTGATCAAATGTAATCATATATTCTGAAAAAGTTTTACTCCTGTATTTTTTCTTTTTCCTATCCCATATTCGTTCAGTATAATCATATTCTCCATAATCTAAAAGAAACTTGCTTTGTGCTGAATAGGCAAATAGTAATCTGTTTTGATATTCCTTATTTATAGAGAAATAGGGTGATTTGCCGAAACTAAGTTTACCACTTTTACTAATACTAAGAACTTCAATAATTTTAAATGCAGCTTGTTTTTTATTCGCTAACCAACCTAAAAGGGTGTAATAATTTCTGTTGTTATATTTCGTTTCAATGAGTTTGAAATATACTGCGCCCGGCCAATTATTGGCATCGCATTTTTTGTTTTGTTTTAAGCTGTAATAAAAATCTGTGCTTATTAATTCCCAAACTACAAACTCTTTTTTTTGCTCGTTATAAGATTTAACATAAGCCCAATATTCCCATTTGTTATCAATTTGTATGGCCCAAGAAATAATCTGAAGTTTTTCTTGAGCATCAGTTAACTCAATAAATAATGCATTAGAGTCAAATTTTTGAATTTCTAATGTAGATTTTAATAATTCTTGATGAATATATTCTTTAAGCTCTAAATTTAATTTTAATTTACTTTCATCTGAACCCATAAGTATACTATCAGTTAGTTGAAGCAAGCGATTTTTTTCGATCTGAGCAAAGCTTATATTTAAGTATAAGATAAGTATTAATATCAAAATAGTTTTTATTCTCATATGGGGCAAATATATTGAATTATTGTTAACTATCCTTGACCATTATTAAAGCAAATACAAACGCTATGGCCTGTTATTAGTGACTTTGGTTATTTATCAATTATATCCGCTATTTTTTTTAATTTTGGCTTTGTAAAACCATCAGGAATATTAATCATTTCGAACTTTAAAAAAAGTTCTTCATTAAAACTAAAAACATGTTTAAAAAAATTACAAAAACATTTCTTTACTTCTCTTTAGTGCTGGGGTTTTTATTTAGTAACCCTCTGATGGCTAAGAAGACGAAAGATAAAACCGAAGAAAAAGAAAAAACTGCTTTAGAAAAAGCAAGTATTAGTTTAAAATGGCGAAGTATAGGACCAGCTTTTGCTTCTGGTAGGATTTCAGATTTTGCAGTTAATCCAGAAAATCCTAGAGAGTATTATGTGGCAGTAGCTTCAGGACATATCTGGAAAACACAGAATAATGGTACTACTTGGAAGCCGATTTTTGATCATTATGGTGCCTATTCTATTGGCTGTTTAAAGATGGATCCCAATAATACAAATGTTATTTGGGCAGGTACAGGTGAGAATAATCATCAGCGTGCTTTGGGGTATGGAAATGGTGTATATAAATCGGAAGATGGAGGTGATTCATGGACTAATATGGGATTAAAGGATAGCCGACAAATTGGAATGATAGCTATTGACCCAAGAGATAGTGATGTAGTTTATGTGGCTGCTGAAGGATCCTTATGGGGCCCTGGAGGTGAAAGAGGACTCTATAAAACAATTGATGGTGGAGCAAATTGGGAGAATATTCTTGAAATAAGTGAAAATACAGGTATCAATAATGTAGTGCTTGATTTCGTGAATCCCGATCGTATCTATGCTACTTCTGAACAGCGTCGCCGTACTGGTTTCTCTAAAATTGGTGGGGGCCCGGAATCGGGTTTGCATATTTCGGATGATGCTGGTAAAACATGGAAAAAAGTGACTAATGGATTACCATCCGGGCATGTTGGTGGTATGGGAATTGTTATTCCTCCTATGGATAGGAATGTAATCTATTTGATTGTTGAAGCACAAGGTGAAAACGGTGGATTTTTTCGCTCTACAAATCGTGGTGTGTCATTTCAAAAGATGAGCGATCATTCTGCTAGTGGACAATACTATAATGAAATATATGCCGATCCTAAAGATGTAAATACCGTGTATTCTATGGAAACGGTAAGTCAGGTGTCTCACGATGCAGGTAAAACCTGGTCGCGCATGGGAAATAATAGCAGACATGTTGATGATCACGCATTCTGGGTGAACCCCTCAGATACTAAGCATTTTATTATTGGTGGTGATGGTGGAATATATGAATCTTTTGATGGTGGAAAAAATTATATTTTTAAGAGTAATCTACCTGTAACTCAGTTCTATAGAGTTGCAGTGGATAATACAGAGCCTTTTTATTGGGTTTATGGAGGAACACAGGATAATAATAGTTTTGGTGGCCCTAATCAAAGCACATCAAAAGGTGGTGTTACTGTGGGTGAATGGAAAACAACCTTAGGTGGTGATGGTTTCTGGCAAGCAATTGATCCTGATAATCCGGATATCGTATATTCTGAATATCAATATGGAAATGTTTATCGATATGATAGAAAATCGGGAGAGAAGATATTTATTAAACCACAACCAACTACAGATGAATTAACCCACAGATGGAATTGGGATACCCCTATGTTTTTAAGTCCACATCAAGGGCAAACTCTATATATAGCTGCGAATAAAGTTTTCAAAAGCACGGATAGAGGTCATTCTTGGCAAACCATTAGCGAAGATTTGACTAGAAATGAAGACAGGAATCAGTTTAAAGTTATGGATAAGTATTGGTCTTCAGATGCTGTTGTAAAAGATGTTTCTACTTCTCAATGGGGAACGATTGTGGCGATGGCTGAATCCCCTGTAAGACAAGGTTTACTTTATGTAGGTACTGATGATGGCTTGATTCAAATATCGGATAATGATGGGGGAAGCTGGACGAAAGTAAGCGCTTTTCCTGATGTTCCAGAGTATACTTATGTGAGTGATATTATGCCGTCAAAATTTGATGAAAATGTGGTGTATGCCAGCTTTAACAATACAAAAGCTGATGATTTTAAACCTTATATTTTAAAATCTTCAGATAAGGGAAGAACTTGGGTGTCAATAGCTAATAATCTACCAGAAAATGGGAATGTGCACACTATAGCGCAGGATTTTGTTAAGGAAGATTTGCTTTTTGTGGGAACTGAATTTGCTTTCTTTTTCTCTGTAGATGGTGGAAAAGAATGGAAAAAGCAGACTAACGGAATGCCTGATATTGCAGTTAGAGATATTGCTATTCAGGAGCGTGAAAGCGATTTGGTTATTGCAACTTTTGGTCGAGGGTTTTATGTTTTAGATAATTACGCTCCACTACGTGATATTAATGAAGGATTTTTTGATAAAGATGCTTATATTTTTCCTATTTCTGATGCTTTAATGTATGTGCAAACTGGAAATAGATATGGTCAGGGTTCTACTCCTTACTATGGGAAAAATCCTGAGTTTGGAGCCCTCTTTAATTATTATTTAAAAGAAGTCCCTAAAACCATAAAACAGGAACGTAAGAAAAAAGAGAAAGAGCAATTTGAAAAAGGAGAGAAAATACTCATACCTACTTATGAAGAATTAAAAATTGAGGAACGTCAGGAGTCACCCTATTTAATCTTTACCATTAAAGATGAGATGGGAAATATAATAAAACATCAATACAAGAAGGCTTCCAAAGGAATGAATCAAGAAACTTGGAATTTACGATATGCTGGAAAGAATACCATAAAGGCAAAAGAATTCAAATCAACAGCCAATAAAGGTGGTTGGGGTTATCCGGTGATGCCTGGTAAATATAGTGTGAGTATGAGTTTGGTTTTTAATGGTGAAACAAAGCTTTTGGCAGGTCCTGAAATATTTGAGGCTAAAACGCTTAATAATAGCACTTTGCCTGCTAAAAACAAGCTGGAAATGATTGCATTTCAACACCAAGTTGCTGAAATGATGCAGCTTATGGACGCTATTGAAAATTATGGAGAAAGTTTAGAAGCGAGAATTGTTGCCATCAGACAAACCATTCACAATACACCTGATTTACCTAAGAAGATGGATGTGTCTTTAAAAAAGCTTAGTGAAGATTTGGATGATTTAGCATTTTTATTCGAAGGAACACCAGCAAAAGCAAGCTCGGAAGAAGTGCCACCAGAGCTTATGCCTTTGAGTAATAGAATTCAGTATGTTGTATGGGGAATGTGGGGAACAACTTCTGAACCTACTCAAGCTATGATAGACAGTTATGCAGTTCTAGTGGAGAAAGTCCCACCAGTTATTAATAAACTTAAAGCAATGAATGAAGAATTATTGATTATTGAAAAAGAATTAGATAATTATAATGCCCCTTGGACTCCTGGCCGAATTCCAGAGTTTAGGAAATAACTTTTGATAAGAACCTCAGTAATACATAATACTGAGGTTTTTTTTTATTATAAAATTGAATGATGTGTTGAGATAACCTACTTAAAGAAAATAATAGATATTATTTTAAGGCCAAAAATTATGGCAACAAAACTTATGGGGATGCTTAATACTAAAGAGACTACAATTCCAACAGTATTTCCTAATGGTTTTTGTATTTTAGAGAAAACAAAAAACGCCAATAATAATGCTGGCAATGCATAAAAGATAAAGCCATTAATTAAGTTTTCTTTTGCTAAGGCATCTGCCCAGTTTGTGGTTTCATAATCAGCCCAGATAAGTACCATTACAGCTCCAAAAATGACAAGGCTAATGATAAAATATGGAACAAATTTAAAATTATCCTTCATTTGTTTTTGATTTTGTTTGGTTATATGAAGTCGCGATAATAAATTATTTTTAATAAATAGAATAACGCTAAAAATTGTTGATTATTATTTGATGATTATCAATGAATATTTACAATTGTTCAAATAATCCATTACTTTTGTAATTCAAAAAAATATACTGAAAAATGAGAAAAAATATAGTTGCAGGAAACTGGAAAATGAATAAAACTTTTGAGGAAGCAGATGATTTGTTGTTTAATCTGGCTGAAGCTTTGCAAGATGTTGAATTGGATAATGCCGAAGTAATCGTATGTCCTCCAAGTGTTTATTTAGAAATGTCGACAGATGTAGGTTTGGAGAATAACTTTTTTGTAGGTGCGCAAAATTGTTCCAATCAAGAGGCCGGCGCTTATACAGGAGAAATATCTGCAGCCATGCTTCAATCATTAGATGTGAAATATTGTTTGGTAGGTCACTCCGAAAGAAGAAAATACCAAAAAGAAAGTCACGAAGAATTAAAAGAAAAAGTAGAGCAACTATTGGAGAATAATATTCAACCTATATTTTGCTGTGGCGAAGTGATTGAAGAAAGAGAAGCAGAGAAGCATTTTGAGATTGTAGAAGCCCAGATTAATAATAGTTTATTTCACTTACGAGAAGATGAAATTTTAAATCTAGTTTTGGCATATGAGCCTGTTTGGGCCATTGGAACGGGAAAAACGGCTACTACTGATCAGGCTCAGGAAATGCATGCGTTTATACGATCTCTTTTAGCAAAAAAATATGGTAATGATGTAGCTGAAGAAATAACTATTTTATATGGTGGAAGTTGTAATCCTAAGAATGCTAAAGAGTTGTTTGCCCAAGCTGATGTTGATGGTGGTTTAATTGGTGGAGCATCTTTAAAAGCAGATGATTTTATAAGCATTATTAAGAG
>JAOZUW010000053.1 GCA_029938465.1 Bacteroidales bacterium
AGTACCATAGGTTTATTTTACGAATAAAATTCGTTTCTGTTTTAATCCTAACTGGCTTAGAAGTCACTAAAAGTGCATACCTGCCTGCCGGATTTCCTCCCGATAGGGATGGCGAGGCAGGGTTTTAACTAACGATTGAGACCAATAATCAATTGGAGAAATAATTAGCATATATTCGCAGTTGTGAAAACAGGAGTACCTTCATATAAAAAAATCTGGCAGGTTTCACACCCTATCATCCTTAGTTTACTTGCTCAAAATATTATAAATGTAACTGATACTGCATTCTTGGGTCGGGTTGGAGAAGTAGAGCTGGGCGCAAGCGCTATGGCTGGGCTTTTTTATATAGCCATATTTATGTTGGGTTTTGGTTTTAGCACAGGAACACAAATAATGATTAGCCGCCGTAATGGTGAGAAATCATACGATAAAGTTGGTTTGATTTTCGATCAATCTGCCTATTTCTTTCTGGCACTTGGTTTTATGCTATTTTTACTTATCTACTTTTTTGGCGGACCTTTGCTTAGCCTTATTGTATCCTCTGAAAATATAATGGCAGCCAGCGAAACCTATCTCAAAATAAGAGTATTTGGCATTCTATTTGCTTTCGGAAATTTAGCATTTCGCGCATTACTCGTTGGTGTTACCCAAACTAAAGCATTGGGCTATAGCGCTATAGTAATGGCTGTAAGCAATGTGATTTTAGATTATATTTTCATCTTCGGTCATTTTGGTTTTCCTGCAATGGGTATTGGAGGTGCTGCTTTAGCCAGTGTTTTTGCTGAGCTTGTTTCTTTTATCTTTTTTATTATTTATAGTCGTTTATATATCAATAGTAAAAAATATTCGCTTTTCAATTTCCCTAAAATTGATTTAAAGGCAATAAGTCAAACACTGGAAATATCGGTTTATGTGATGGCGCAATATTTTATTTCTGTAGCTACTTGGTTTAGCTTTTTTGCTGTAATTGAGCATATGGGCGAAAGACCATTGGCTATATCAAATATAATCCGGAGTATGTATATGGTATTGGTCATTCCTATTATGGGTTTAAGTACTGCTACCAACACTTTAGTGAGTAATGCCATTGGGGCTGGCTATGGTAATGATGTATTGAAGATTATAAATAAAATTGTAAAAGTCAGCTTATTTAGTGTTTTACCTATTATCGCTTTTATGCTTGCCTTCCCAAAATTTTTAGTAAAAATATATACCGATTCACCTGAGCTTATTGCAGAAACTATTCCTTCGGTATATACTATCAGTATTGCCATAGCTATTTTTGCAGTTGCTTTTATTGTTTTTAGTGGTGTATCGGGCACTGCAAATACCAAAACAGCTTTAGTTATTGAGCTTATTACCTTAGTGATATACTTATCCTATGTATATTGGGTTGTAATTATCAGAGAATGGCCGGTTGAACTCGCCTGGACTAGTGAATATGTTTATATGTTTTTCTTATCATTATTTAGTTATTGGTATATCGTTAGTGGAAAATGGAAGAATAAAGTAGTTTGATATAATAAACGATAAAATCCAACCAAAAACACTTATATTTACCCAGTAAACTAATTGATGGGTTTACTAAAACCAAACTGATGAAATTTAGGCGTTTGATTACAGTACTTGATAAACAACATAAGACCGTTGCAAGAGCAAATATTTTGTTCAAATACGAGGCATGAATATTTTTAAACCCGCAGCATACTATTGTATTCGAGGACTTTAAAAATTTGACAACGAAGTAGTTGGGCAAAAGATTGCTCATTTGTCTTAATATCTCGCCTTTTTGCAACGGTCTTAACATATTTGTAATTCATAAAATGAGTGATGTCGAAGAAAAAGAAATTAGGAAATAGCATTAGAATATATTTAATAAGCTTTATAGCATTTTTTACAGCTTGCAATACAACTATAGAAAATGATTATTCAAATACTCTACCAACCGATAATACCCGAACTTGGATTGGCCCTGAATACTGGGCAAACCCTATGCAAGACTGGCAATTAAATAATGGTCAAATAGAATGTATAGAAAGTGGTGGATTAAGAAAAGTATTCATACTCACCAAAGAAATTGGTCAACAATCGGGTCTTTTTTCATTAAGTGTAAAAGCCAAAAACATCAACACAAAAAAGGATACTCTAGGCCAAGGCTGGATTGGATTTGAAATTGGAATAAAAGGTGAATTTAACGATTATCGCGATAATGCCGTTAGAGGAAGTGGATTTCCTATTGGCATATGCACTGATGGCAAACTATTTATTGGTAAAATAAACTCTACAACCCAGCCTATCCCAAAGGTTTCTTTAGATGATGTTATTATTGAGATTAGTGCCTCAGAACAATCTGATGGAAATTATTCAATAAGAATTAAAGCCCTTATTGAATTGGATAAAACATTATCTCAGAAAGATCAGTTTTCTATTACACGAAACAATATCCCCAAAGAATGGATTGAAGGAGGAATAGCTATCATCTGTCATAACGGAGCTTTAGTTGAATTCCCAGATGAAATAAAACCCATACAATATCCCAATTGGGGAACAGCTCAGCATACCCAAAGAGGAGGAAATATAAAATTTAGTTTTTCAGATTTAAAAATATTAGGAAATAAAATATCAGAATACCCTGAGAGAGTCTTTGGTCCAATCTTATTTGCTCAATATACACTTGGGAAAGGCATTTTAACCATGACCGCTCAAATGCCACCGATAGGAGAGAAAGATGAAAACATAGTGACTCTACAAATAAAAAATGCTGGAGAATGGAGTACTATTTCTAAATCTCAGATAAATGCTCTCTCAAGAACTGCAACATTTAAAATATCTAGCTGGAACAAGACCAAGGATACACCATATAGACTTACTTATCAATTATACTCTAAAGGAAATAAGTTGAAAGACTATTATTATGAAGGTATTATTCGTAAAGAGCCTAAGCATAAAGAAGAATTAGTAGTAGCTGCTTTTACTGGAAATAATGATCTTGGTTTTCCAAATAATGACATTGTTAGAAGTGTGCAATACCACAATCCAGATCTTCTTTTCTTTTCAGGAGATCAGATTTATGAAGGTGTGGGTGGATATGGAGCACAACGCTCTCCCTTTAACAAATCCGTTATTGATTATTTACGAAAATGGTATTTATACGGTTGGGCTTATGGTGATTTATTACGCAACACACCAAGCATAGCTATTCCTGATGATCATGATGTGTATCACGGAAATATATGGGGAGCTGGTGGAAAAGCTACACCTGCCGGAAAACAAGGTGCTGCTGCCCAAGATATGGGTGGTTATAAAATGCCTGCAGAATGGGTAAACATGGTACAACGAACACAAACAAGCCACTTCCCTACTCCATATGACTCAACACCTATTGCACAAGATATTAGCGTTTATTATACCGAATTAAATTATGCAGGGATTAGTTTTGCTATAATTGAAGATCGGAAGTTTAAATCTGCTCCTAAAACACTTCTTCCTAATGCAGCTATTTATAACGGCTGGGCTCAGAACAAAACTTTTGATGAAGTTAATAAAAGCGATGTTAAAGGAGCCGTATTATTAGGTCAACGGCAATTGGATTTTCTGGAATATTGGAGCTCCAACTGGAGTGATAATACGTGGATGAAAGTAGTGTTATCTCAAACTATTTTTGCCAATGTAGCCACACTACCTAAACCCAATAGTCATTCTGATAATATCGTTCCAAAATTACGGATATTAAAAAAAGGCGAATATCCTCCTGAAGATATAGCTGTAGCAGATTTTGATGCAAATGGCTGGCCTCAATCAGGACGAAACAAAGCCTTAAAAGCCATCAGAAAATCTTTTGCATTTCATATTGCAGGTGATCAACATTTGGGTAGCACCATACAATATGGCATTGATGATTGGCAAGATGCAGCTTATGCTTTTTGTGTTCCATCCATATCTAATGTATGGCCTCGCAGATGGTATCCATCACAAGAAGGTGAAAATAGAAAAAAAGACGCACCCAAATATACTGGTGATTTTACAGATGGTTTTGGGAATAAAATGAGTGTTTTTGCTGTTTCAAATCCCGTATATACTGGTAAAAAACCCTCTAGATTATACGATAGAGCTACTGGTTTTGGCATTATTCGTTTCCATAAAACCACCAGAGATATCACTATGGAATGCTGGCCCCGACAAGCAAACCCTAAAACAGATAAGCAGTATCCTGGCTGGCCAATCACCATTAATCAAGAAGATAATTTTGCAAATAATGCAAAATGGTTTTTACCTGAATTAATTATATCGGGAAAAGAAAATACACTTGTTCAAATAATAAATGAAGCCAATGAAGAAATGGTAAGTATCCTACGAATAAACGGTAACCTCTACCAACCCAAAGTATTAAAAAAAGGTAGTTATAGTATCATCATTGAACATAAAGATGAAAAAAGAATAATAAAGCATATTTTAGCAAAAAAACACAAAAACAATGAAAATATTCAAGTTGATTTTTAATCCGCTAAAAACAAGATACTTACCCGCGAGATTATAGTTAATTAAAAAATTGTTTAAATAAATTGAAGCTGTTTAAAGTTAACTGATATTAAATAACTTCATAATAAAATTGTAATATCATGATCAGAAACAAATCCATAATATTTTTAAGTATAGCAGTACTAGCTATCATTTATTTTACTTCTTGTCGTAGCATAACAGAAAATTTTGCATCATCTGATAAGTATAGACTAGTTTGGAATGATGATCCTACCTCAACAATTACTGTTGCGTGGAATCAGATTGGAGGAAAAAATCCTATAGTATTATATGATACTGAAGATTTTGGAAGGAAAGATTGGAAATACAAATTGCAACAAAAACCCCAACACACAAAAGAAAAATATGGAATGTTTACTAATTTTGTAAAACTTACTAATTTAGAAGCAGATAAGAAATATTATTTCGTAATAAAAGACAGCGAAGGAGTAAGTGAACGATATTGGTTTAAAACTGCACCAAACAATCCCAAAGCTTTTACTTTTATTGTAGGAGGCGACACCAAGAGTCGTGGTGCTTCTTTAGAAGCTGGAAGAGCTTCTAATCGCCTTGTGGCGAAACTTCGTCCATTATTCGTTCTTTTCCCTGGCGATTACACCTCGGGAAATGGAACTAGCTCTGAAGACTGGCAACTATGGCTAAATGATTGGTCGGTATTAACCACTACCGCTGATGGTAGATTAATACCTATTATCCCCATACATGGTAATCATGAAAATGGTGACTTAGGTAATTTGGCATACCTATTTAATGCACCTTACCAAGCTAACGACACTACCGGAATATACTACTCTCTTTCTTTAGGTAATGACTTTTTACATATTATCGCCCTAAATTCCGAAATTGAACAAGGCGGGCTACAACGAGAATGGCTGAAAAATGACCTTAAAAACCATAAAGATTTTACTTTCAAAATTGCAGCCTATCATAAACCTTTCTGGCCTCATACTGCACGCAAAGCAGAAAACAGTTATCAGTATAAACAATGGTCAGATTTGTTCTATCAGTACAGGCTTAGTTTGTCTTTTGATGCGGATTCACATATGAGTAAAATCACCTATCCTCTGCGTCCAGATTCAACAGAAAATAGTTTTATGGGATTTATTCGTGATGATAAAAATGGTACTATATTCCTAGGTGAAGGGAGTTGGGGAGCACGTCCAAGACCAAATAATGACGATAAACCATGGACCTATAAAAGTGGATCATATAACGGTTTTAAATGGGTTCATATTTTCCCTAAACAAGATGACAAACAAGCATATATTAAAATATATCCAGTTATCAGTGTTGAACAATATACAAACGACAGTATTATTCTTTATGATTCCATAGTGGAATCATTAACTGAGGATAATCTATTTAAAATCCCAAAAAATCTAAAAATACAGCATTTACCAAATAATAGAAATTTTGTTACTTATCCGTTTAAATAATATATGATTTACTTTTTACTTGAATTATAAAATACTAATAATATGAATATTACTACTAAAATCATCCTGATAATCCTAACTGTATTTGGCTATACATCTTGTACTAATTCCACATATCAAGAGGAAAAACAGGTCAATATTATTATGTTTTTGGTAGATGATATGGGATGGCAAGATACTTCGGAACCTATGTGGACAAAAAAAACGGAACTGAATAAAAAATACCATACTCCAAATATAGAACGCCTTGCAGAGGAAGGAATAAAATTTACTCAAGCCTATGCCTGCGCTGTTTGCTCCCCTACCCGTGTAAGCCTGATGACTGGAATGAATGCCGCTCGTCACCGAGTAACGAATTGGACCTTGCAAAAAAACAAATCTACCGATGCCAATGATAATACTCTTGACTTTCCTAAATGGAATGTAAATGGTTTACAGGCAATTGACAGCATTGAAAACACAGTATACGCCACTACATTACCTCAAATCCTACAAGATAATGGCTATTTTACTATTCATTCTGGCAAAGCCCATTTTGGTGCATTATCTACGCCCGGAGAAAACCCATCCAATTTGGGTTTTAATATAAATATTGCAGGGCATGCTGCCGGTGCTCCCTCATCTTATCAAGGACTTCATAATTTTGGTAATAATAAAAATGGAACTCCAAGAAATGTTTGGTCAGTTCCTGGTTTAGAAAAGTATTTTGGTCAAGATATCAACTTAAGTGATGCGCTTACCAAAGAAGCTATTTTAGCTATGGATAGTGCTCAAAAACTCCAAAAACCCTTTTATTTATATATGTCACATTATGCCGTACACACTCCTATCCAACCCGACCATCGCTTTGTGCAAAACTATTACAGCACAGGAATGGATAGCACTGAAGCTAAATATGCAAGTATGGTTGAAGGCATGGATAAAAGCCTTGGCGATTTAATGGATTACCTAGAAGCCAAGCAATTATCAGAAAATACTATTATTCTCTTTATGTCGGATAATGGAGGATTAAGTGCCAGCAGCAGAGGTGGCGAGATGCACAAACATAATTTCCCCCTTAAGAGTGGAAAAGGATCGGCCTATGAAGGTGGTATTCGTGAACCTATGATTGTAAAATGGCCCGGAATTGCTAAAGCACAAAGTATTTGCAATGATTATCTGATTATTGAAGACTTCTTCCCCAGTATTCTTGAGATGGCAGGAATTGAAGATTATAATACTATTCAACATATTGATGGCGAAAGCTTTGTACCTATGATCAATCCTGTTGGAAATACAAAAAATCATAGAGATCTGTTTTGGCATTTCCCTAATAAATGGGGCGCAGCAGGTCCCGGCATTGGTACATCAAGCACCATCCGTAGCGGCGATTGGAAACTCATATACTTTTATAAAGACCAACATTTCGAGCTCTTTAATATTTCTAAAGATATTGGTGAACATAATAATCTAGCTGATAGCCTTCCGGAAAAAACAAATGAATTGGCCGTTAAACTTAGCAACTATTTACGTAGTGTAGATGCGCAAAGACCTACATGGAAAGAAACTGGACAGATAGCAAAATGGCCAGATGAATTTTTAAGAAATGAAAAACAATGAAAGAAATGAAAAACAAATCATTTTTTTGTCTTTGGATAGGAATTGTTCTCATGATTTTTCTTTTTGGTTGCCAAACTGAAAACAAAGAAAAAAACACAAATCCTGAACAAAACCCAAATATTGTTTTAATCTTTATTGACGATATGGGTTATGCTGATGTAGGCTGTTTTGGTGCTACAAAATACCAAACGCCAAATATCAACCGCTTGGCTGATGAAGGAATGCTATTTTCAAACTTTTATGCTTCCCAAGCAGTCTGTAGTGCTTCCAGAGCATCACTATTAACAGGTTGTTATGCAGAGAGAGTAGGCATATCCGGCGCATTAATGCCTTGGTCGAAAATTGGGCTAAACTCCGAAGAAACAAGCATTGCAGAAATGTTAAAAGAAAAAAATTACGCCACTGCAATTTTTGGAAAATGGCATTTAGGGCATCAAAAACAATTTCTACCCCTACAACATGGTTTTGATGAATATGTTGGACTTCCCTACTCCAATGATATGTGGCCAGTTGATTATGATGGTATGCCTTTAAATAAAAAAGGCAAACGAAAATCTAATTATCCTCCTCTACGCCTTTATGATGGTAATGAAGTTATTGACACCATTAAGAATCTTCAGGACCAAGCCAACTTAACAACACTCTACACTCAAAAAGCTGTGGAATTTATCAAAAACCACAAAAATGAGCCGTTCTTCCTTTATCTACCACATACTATGGTACACGTACCAATAGCCGTTTCCGATAAATTTAAGAATAAAAGTGGGCAAGGGCTTTTTGCTGATGTAATGATGGAACTGGATTGGTCGGTAGGAGAAATTTTAAAAACATTAAAAGAAAACAACATAGATGAGAATACACTGGTCATATTTACAAGTGACAATGGCCCATGGCTAAATTATGGTAATCATGCAGGATCTGCACTTCCGTTACGCGAAGGTAAAGGATGCATGTGGGAAGGTGGCCCCCGAGTGAGTACCTTAATGCGGTGGCCAAACAAAATACCCACTGCCAGCATTTGTAACCAAATAGCCTCTACCATTGATATACTTCCTACAATATCAGCTATTACTGGAGCTCCCTTACCTGAGAAAAAAATTGATGGAGTAAGTATTCTATCATTATTACAAGATAAAAAAGATGCAAATCCTCGAAATATCTTTTACTATTACTATGGTAAAAAGCTTATTGCTGTGAGAGAAGGAAAATGGAAACTAGTTTTTCCTCATACTGGAAGAAGTTATCAGGATTTAGAGCCCGGTGAAGATGGATTTCCTGGCCCAACAGGTTTATTAACTGTTCATCAAGCCGAACTATACGATTTAGAGAACGATATAAGCGAATCTAAAAATTTGAGTGCTCAATATCCTCAAATAGTGGAAGGTTTAGAAAGAATAGCTGATTCAGCTCGCCATGAACTAGGCGATAAACTTCAAAATATAAAAGGCAAAGCTGTACGAAAACCTGGCTTAATTACTTCTCCAAAAACAATCGTAAACAATTTGGCTAAAGGAAAAAAAATAACCATAAACGGAGAAGCCGGTTTTGAATATGCTGGTCAGGGCGATAAAACGCTAATAAATGGCATCATAGGAAGCTCCTATATTTCTGATGGTGAGTGGTTAGGCTTTCAAGGGCAAGATATTGAAATCAATATTGATCTGAAGAAAACAATAGCTGTAAAACAAATGGTTTGTAGATTTCTGGAAAATCAAGGAGCATGGATTTTTAAACCTGAAAAAATTGAAATATTTTCATCAAAAGATGGTATTCATTATCAAAATATAAAAACAATTGAAACAAATGCGGCTCAAAAACAAGAAACTGATAAAATCATTGATTATATAATACCTCTTCACCATCAAGAGGTTCGATATTTAAAAATTAAAGCGAAAAATGCAGGTGCTTGCCCAACATGGCACAGTGGAGCAGGTGGTAAAACCTGGCTCTTTACCGATGAAATAATTATCAAATAAAACAAACCAATAATGAAAATACTTATTACAATAACTATAAAGCTTGCTGCGCTCATTCTGGTTGTTTTGTTTTTTTCTAATTGCCATTTTAAAAAACAAACTACCAATCAACAGGCTAATAAAAAACCTAACATCATATTTATCATGACTGATGACCATGCCCTTAATGCTATTAGTAGTTATGGCAATTCAGTAAATCAAACGCCAAACATCGATCGAATTGCCGAGGAAGGCATTCGCTTTGACCAAAGTTTTTGCACCAACTCTATATGCGCCCCAAGTAGAGCGGTGATGTTAACCGGAAAATACAGCCATATTAATGGACACATCAATAATAGTCTTAGCTTTGATGGAAGTCAGCAAACCTTTCCCAAAATTCTTCAGGAAAACAATTACCAAACCGCACTTATTGGAAAATGGCATTTAAAAAGTGAACCTACAGGTTTCGATTATTGGACTATTTTACCAGGTCAAGGAAGTTATTATAATCCTGATTTTATTGAGATGGGTGAAAAGACAAGACACCAGGGCTATGTTACAGAATTAATAACAGAGAAGACTATTAATTGGTTAGAAAAAAGAGATACTACTAAACCCTTTTGTCTATTGATGCATCACAAAGCTCCGCATAGAACCTGGATGCCAAATATGGATAAACTAAATAGCTTCGATTCTGTTGAAATTCCTCTTCCTCCTACTTTTTTTGATGATTATACAAATAGAAGCACTGCCGCAAAAGATCAAAAAATGTCTATTTGGAAAGACATGTATTTAGGCTACGATTTAAAATTAACCAAGAATGAGCATTCCACCGAAATCATTGAAGATTTACGAAATTGGGAATTTGAAAGAATGACCACTGAACAAAGGAACAAATGGGATAAAGCTTATCGAGCTAAAAACAAGCAGTATCATCATAATCCACCCAAAGGAAAAGATCTGGCTCGCTGGAAATACCAGAGATATATGCAAGATTACTTAAGCACTATTGAATCAGTAGATGAAAGTGTAGGGCAAATATTGGATTATCTTGATAAAAATCAATTAGCGGAGAATACCATCATTGTATACACCTCCGATCAAGGATTTTACCTTGGAGAACATGGTTGGTTCGATAAAAGATTTATGTATGAAGAATCGCACAAAATGCCTTTAATAATACGATATCCTAAAGAAATACAATCAGGAAGGATTAGTAATGACATGGTTTTGAATTTAGATTTCGCAGCTACTTTTTTAGATTATGCCGGCATTGCTATTCCAGCAGATATACAAGGAGAATCATTACGTCCTCTTTTAAAAGGAGAAACGCCTACAAGCTGGCGAGAAGAAGTTTATTATCATTATTATGAATATCCAAAAGGAGGCCATGATGTCAAACGTCATTATGGAATTAGAACTCATGATTTTAAACTTATCCACTATTATTACGATATTGATGAGTGGGAACTATTCGATCTAATAAATGATCCACAGGAGCTCCATAATCTTTACAATAACCCAAATTATCAAAATACAGTACAGAAGTTAAAAATAAAACTTCAAGAGATTCGAGAAAAGTATAAAGATAATAATCAAGATGCTTATTTACCAAAGCTTTCCATCAAAACTATTCATCATAAAGCTCTTGGAGCTAAAACCTTACTTACTTTTCCCTATTCTTCAAAATACCCAGCTGGTGGTATCACTGCTCTAACCGATGGTCGTGTTTCCATAAACGATTTATCACAAATCAACGATAGAAGTATGTGGCAAGGCTATGAAGAAGCAGATTTACTGGCAACAATAGATTTAAAAGACACCATAAGCATAAAAACAATCACAGTAGGTTTTTTGCACAATACAGATGCTTGGATATTCTCCCCTGACTGGGTAAAATTCTCAATTTCAAACCAAGCAAACAAATTCGATTCGGTTATCACCATAGAAAGACCAATTTCTATAAAATCCAAATCTGAACAAAAAATATTCTATACTGCTGATTTACAAGGTTTAAAAGCTCGCTATATACATATTCATGCGAAAAATATTGCACAATGTCCTACTTGGCATAAAGGAGCCGAAAACAAGGCATGGCTATTTACAGATGAGATAATAGTGTATTAATCCTTAGAAAATGTGCTTCATTTTATGAGTAAACAAAGGAAAAATAAAAAATATACACAAGATGTTCAATTCTTTAGCTAATAAACTTTCAATAACTAAAATATTATTCTATTTTTGCGCCTTGAAAAATTAGAATTATTTAAAACTCTAAACATATGCAAAACAAAGGAGCTATACGACTATTTGCTATCATTTTTGCTTTGGTATGTATTTTTCAGTTATCATTCACATTCTTTGCCAGAAACACAGAAGGAAATGCAGCTGAATATGCAAACACACCAGAAGCACATGATTTAGCAAATGTTTTAGCAAACGGAAACGCCCTGAAAGAAGGGATGCTTTTTGACTCTATCTCTAAAGCTAGAGAGAAATTTTATTTAGACTCTATTCAAAATGAAGTAGTTTACAACATTGGAATCAGAGAATACACTTTTAAAGAAGTTAAAGAGAGAGAGTTGAATCTTGGTCTTGACTTAAAAGGTGGTATGAACGTAACTTTAGAAGTTTCCGTTCCAGACATTATCGTTGCCTTATCGGGCAAAAGTAAAAATGCGACATTCAGAGAAGCCATCAACTTAGCTCGTGAAAAACAAAAAAGCAGCGATGAAGCTTTTTTAGGTTTATTCAAACAAGCTATCAATGAATTAGATCCGAACTTCAGCTTAGCTACTGTATTCAGTACTATAGACATGAAAGATAAGATCAATTATAATTCTACAAACGATGAAGTATTTGCCGTTTTAGAAGATGAAGTTGATGGTGCTATTGATCGCACATTTAATATCTTGAATACTCGTATCAACAGATTTGGTGTAGCTCAACCCAATATCCAACAATTAGCTACTAAGGGTCGTATTCTTGTGGAGCTTCCAGGTATTAAAAATCCTGATCGTGTAAGAAAACTTTTGCAAGGAACAGCACAATTAGAATTCTGGGAAACTTGGAACTTTGGCGAAGTTGTTGAATACTTTGCAGAAGCCAATGCCATGTTAGCAGAAAAAAATGCTGCACAAGAAGTACTGGAAAAAGCTGCACGTGAAAACAAAGAAACAGAAGCTGGAGAAAACAAAGAAACAGAAACTACTGAAGGAGATACCGAAGAAGAAGTGGCTCAAACCACTGAAGAAGGTAACACTTTAATGGACGAGCTAGAACAAGATACTTCTTCAATAGTAGATGAATCATTGGCTGCTCAAGAGTTCTATAAATCTAATCCGATTTATGAATATCTACAACCTAACTTCCAACAGGATCCTTCATCAGGAAAAATGTATCCAGGGAAAGGTGCTGCTGTAGGTTATGCTTCAATTCCAGATACCTCAAGAGTAAATGCGCTTATTAAACAAGCCAAAAACATATTCCCTTCCAATGTACGCTTTATGTGGTCTATCAAGCCTATTTCTAAAGACTCTGATTTCCATACTTTAATTGCTATTAAAGTAAGCTCACGTGATGGCGAACCTGCTTTGGGTGGTGATGTTATTGTAGATGCTTCGCAAGACTACAGTCCAACTGGCGAAGTAGAAGTATCTATGAGTATGAATGCTGAAGGTGCATTAATATGGAAAAGACTTACAGGAGAAAATATCGGTCGTCAAATAGCTATTGCTCTTGATGGTTATGTATACAGTTCTCCATTTGTAAATGTAGAAATTTCCGGAGGTCGTTCTTCTATTTCCGGAGGTGGTATGCAAGTTGAAGAAGCACAAGATATTGCCAATATCCTTAAAGCTGGTAAACTACCTGCTCCTGCTCGTATTGTACAGGAAGAAGTAGTAGGGCCTTCATTAGGACAAGAAGCTATTAGCTCAGGGCTTTGGTCTTTTGTTATTGCTTTTATCTTGATATTAGCCTATATGATATTCTTCTATAACCGTGCTGGTTGGGTAGCGGATTTAGCTCTACTTATCAATCTATTATTTATTTTTGGGGTACTTGCCTCATTAGGTGCTGTTTTAACATTACCCGGTATTGCAGGTATTGTATTAACCATTGGTATGGCAGTGGATGCCAACGTAATTATCTTCGAACGTATTAAAGAAGAAGTTGCTTTAGGAAAAGGAATCAGATTAGCCATCACTGATGGTTATAAAAATGCCTATTCCGCTATTATTGATGGTAACGTAACTACATTATTAACAGCTATTATCCTTAACTATTTTGGTTCAGGTCCGATTCAAGGATTTGCCACCACTTTAATCATCGGTATTTTCGCCTCTCTATTCTCTGCTATCTTTATTACCCGTTTGGTTTTCTCTAACTTATTAGACAAAAAACAAGTGGTTAAATTTAGCACAAAGGCTACTGCTAACTTCTTAAAAGGCACAAAAATTGACTTTATAGGAAAACGTAAAATGGCTTATATCATTTCTGCAGTCTTAATTATAGCTAGTTTAGGTTCATTAATGACTAGAGGCTTAAGTTATGGTGTTGACTTTTCTGGAGGTAGAACATATATTGTTCGATTTGACCATAACGTAAATACAACTGATATACGTGGAGCCTTAGCCGATCATTTTAATAGTGCACCAGAAGTTAAAACTTTCGGCCCTGATCGTCAGGTTAAAATTACTACTCAATATAGAATTGATGATAATGGTGAACATGTAGATAATGATATTCAACATCTATTATATGATGGTCTAAATAGTTTTTACGATACTCAAATTACTTACGAACAATTTGCCGGCGACACACAAGACACCGAACAATTGGTTGGTATCTTAAGTTCACAAAAAGTAGGACCTACTATTGTTGATGAGATTATTCGTGGTGCAATCATGGCTATCATCTTCTCTTTGATCATTATTTTTGGTTATATTGCCATAAGATTTAAGAAATGGCAATATGGTGTAGGTGGTGTAGCTGCTCTTTTCCACGATACTATAATCACATTAGGTGTTTTCTCTATGTTCTGGGGTTTATTACCCTTTAGTATGGAAATGGATCAAGCCTTTATTGCCGCGATATTAACTATTATTGGTTACTCTATTAACGATACTGTAATTATCTTTGACCGTATTCGTGAATATGTTGGCCTTCATAAGAAAACCGACCTTAAAACTAATATCAATGATGGATTGAATAGTACATTAACTCGTACTATTAATACTTCGGGTACTACCCTCTTGGTATTGTTATCTATCTTTATCTTTGGTGGTGAAATAATAAGAGGCTTTACCTTTGCGCTATTAGTGGGTGTAATGGTGGGTACTTATTCTTCACTATTTACTGCAAGCCCAATCTCTTATGATTTGCTTGGTGGTGATAAATTGATTGAAGAAGACAACAAGAATAAGAAGAAATAAAACTTCTTTTAGAATATTATATCAAAGTCCCGGCTTTTTGTCGGGACTTTTTTTATTTTTGCAGAAAGCTTCAATAAATGACAACATCTTCTTTGCTTTTATTTCTTGATTTTGGTGGTGGAGAAATCATCATTATCTTTTTAGTGATTTTAGTGGTTTTAGGACCAGATAAAATTCCTGCTTTTGCAAAAAAGGCAGCAGAAGTGATGCGCTATATTCGTAAAGCCACAGATGAAATAAAAGTAGAAATAAACAAAGAAACAGATGCGCTACAACAACCTTTTAAATCAGCATACGAAAGTGCAAACACTTTTACTGAAAATGCTGAAAAAGCAGTGAAAGATACTATAGATCAACTGGAAATTGATGAAGAAACCCAAACAGACAAAATACCTTTAGGAAAAAAAAGGCTTGAAACAGAAAACAACGAAGATTTAAACAATAAAACAGAACTATAGCAGTTTATTCAGAAATTCAATTGTAATGAATAAAATACCTTACCTATTAATTCTTGTACTTGCCTTGCTTTTCGGAAACACAGCAATGGCGCAAAATCGACATATTAAAGCTGGCGATCAGGCATTTGAAGAACAATTGTATAAAGAAGCAGCTGAATATTATAAGAAAGGCTACAAAAAGCTTAAAAATACATCAGATAAAAAAGTTGTAGCTTTTAAAATGGCCGAAGCCTATAGATTAACCAATGAGCTCCGTAGAGCTAAAGCTCAATATAAACGATTGATCAGATACAAAGTACATAAGGAGAATCCAGAGATTATACTACGTTATGGGCAAATGCTTTTAATGCTGGAAGAATTTAAAGAAGCTGATGTTCAGTTTCAGATATATGATTCGCTTGTTGGTGATGACCCTCAAGCAAAAATTGCTGTTGAATGTATAAAATTTGCACGCAGAACCATCTCTAATCCTAAAAACTATAGCCTGGAAAATATCAAGAAAATAAATTCGAAATTTGATGATTTTAGTCCAGGATATCAAGATAATAATTACCAAAGCCTTATCTTTACCTCCACACGCGAAGAAGCTTTTGGAAAAGATACTGACGGTTGGACAGGTGAAGATTTTAGTGATTTATTTACAGCCAAAATAGATCGAAAAGGTGATTGGGGTAAACCTGAGATTTTAGATGAAGACGAAATCATCAACACCAAAGGAAATGAAGGACAAGCTATATTTAATAGCCGATTTAGTAGAATGTATTTCACACGTTGCTTTACTTCACCTGACAGGCCTTGTGGTTGCTTAATACTTCAAAGTAAACGCTCTGGTCGCGATTGGGAAGAGCCGGAAGTAGTTGATCTTGGTAGCGACAGCTCCACTGTTGTAGGACATCCTGCCATTAGCGAAGATGAAAATACAATTATTTTTGCTGCCGATTTTGATAGAGGCTATGGCGGAAAAGATTTATATATAGCCACACGCGATAGTAAAATGGATGCTTTTGGTCGTCCTAAAAATTTAGGTCCTATCATTAATACAAAAAATGATGAAATGTATCCATTCCTTCGGGATGACACCACACTTTATTTTTCATCAAATGGTCATATTCGTTTGGGAGGTTTAGATATTTATCAGGTTATTTTACAAGAAGATACTGTTTATAGTGAGCCCGTAAATATGGGATATCCTATGAATTCTCCTTCTGATGATTTTGGTATCATTTTCGATCCAACCCAATATGAAGCCGGTTATTTAAGTTCTAACCGTACTGGAGGTCGTGGTGGTTCCGATATTTATTCTTTTGTACTTCCTCCTTTGGAATACTCCATATCAGGTGCTATTACCGACGATTATACTTTCCAACCTATTGATGGAATGGATGTTCTACTTAATGGCTCAGATGGCTCAGAAAGAAAAACAAAGACCATTGAAGATGGTAGCTTTAGCTTTAATAAAAAACAAGTTTTTCCTGATACCGAATATGAACTCGTTTTAGAACAAGAGGGATACTTTAGAAAAATAATAAAAGAAACCACTGTAGGTTTAGATCATAGCAAAGATTTTCAGTTGGAGATTATACTACAACGTATTCCTGAAAAACCTATTTTATTACCCGAAATTCTTTTCGATCTGGCAAAATGGGATCTTAAACCACAATTTGAAGATAGCCTTCAAGGTTTAATAGAAACCATGGATGCTAACCCACATATTGTTGTAGAACTAGGTGCCCACACTGATACCAGAGGCAATGATGAACAAAATGATATCTTATCGCAAAAACGTGCAGAATCTGTTGTAAACTACCTTATTTTAAGAGGAATAGATCCTGGAAGATTATTTGCAAAAGGTTATGGTGAACAAATACCACGTACTCTTAATAAAGACGTTAAGAAAAATGGTATTACTTTTCCTGCAAATGCTCAGCTTACCGAAAGTTATATTGACTCTTTACCCAAGAGACAACAAGAAACTGCCCACAGCTTAAATCGTAGAATAGAGTTTAGAATAGTTGGTAAAGATTATATTGAACGCTCATTAGCAGAAAGAGGTGATACCAGCGATGTAAATATTCAACTTGGTGATAAAAAGAATAGAATATTCTTTAAAAAACCACAGAATAAAATGTACGAAATAGATTGTGCTATAAATGGTTACAATAATAAAGTAGTATATACACCCTTAACAAATCTGGTTACCTGTTCAGTGGAGTTTGCTTTAGAATTACTTAAAAAAGGAGTGATCAAAAAAGAAGATTTTCATGGCAATGCCGATGATTTAATATCTGCTGGTAGTATTGTACACAAATCGGTTTTCACACTTAAAGATTTCAGATTGGGGAATAAAATCATCAGACACATAGATGTTTATGTATGGCATGGTAGTATGTATCCATTTTTTATCAATGAAGTAACCTTAAAGAAATTTGGAGAACCCCTTATTGATGAAGAACGATTTACCATTACTTTTGATTAGATAAGATCCGAAGTGGCTGAGCACAAATGGCATGGCTAGAATAATATAATGTGATAATAAATGAATGATCAATTAAAATATAGTCAAAGAGGTGTTTCTGCATCCAAAGAAGATGTGCATCAAGCCATAAAAAATATTGACAAAGGCTTGTTTCCGCAGGCATTTTGTAAAATAATTCCTGATTTATTGGCTGGTGACGAAGAATACTGTACCATTATGCATGCCGATGGAGCCGGCACCAAATCTTCCTTAGCTTATATGTATTGGAAAGAGACAGGTGATCTCTCTGTTTGGAAAGGCATTGCACAAGATGCCCTGATTATGAATATTGATGATTTACTTTGTATAGGAGCTACCGATAATATTTTACTATCTTCTACTATTGGTCGTAATAAAAACTTAATACCTGGAGAGGTTATTTCTGCACTTATCAATGGTACTGAAGAGCTATTAACCGATTTGCGAAAATGGGGTATAAATATTTATTCTACCGGTGGCGAAACTGCTGATGTAGGTGATTTAGTTAGAACCATCATTGTGGATAGTACAGTTACTGCACGCATGAAGCGTTCAGATGTTATCGACAATGCCAATATTCAGGCCGGTGACGTTATTGTAGGTCTTTCCAGCTCCGGACAATCCATATACGAAAAGGAATACAATGGAGGAATGGGAAGCAATGGCCTCACCAGTGCACGCCACGATGTTTTCTCTAAATACTTATCCGAGAAATACCCCGAAAGCTACGATAATAAAGTACCGGAAGAATTGGTGTATTCGGGCAATTTAAAGCTTACCGATAATACTGAAGTTAAAGGAGTAGATGCCGGAAAACTAGTTCTATCTCCTACTCGCACCTATGCTCCTATTATCAAAAAGATGGTAGACCAATATAGAACAAATATTCATGGGATGATACATTGTAGCGGAGGAGCACAAACTAAAGTACTTCACTTTACTGATAAGCTGCATATTATTAAAGACAATATGTTTGCAGTACCACCTTTGTTTAAAATGATTAAAGAACAATCGGGCACACCTTGGCAAGAAATGTATAAAGTTTTCAATATGGGACACCGTATGGAACTCTATGTAAAAGAAGATATTGCTCAGGAATTAATCCGCATTTCCAAAGAGTTTAAGGTCGACGCTCAAATTATAGGTAGAGTTGAAAAAAGCGATAAACAACA
>JAOZUW010000168.1 GCA_029938465.1 Bacteroidales bacterium
AGTAGGTGTAAAATAGGCGTATAATATTACAAGATTCTATGATGGATTAGTTTAAATATTTATCTAATGTGAGACAACTTTATGGCTTTTTTAGTGTCAATAATATGTTATTTCTACAAAAACCTGTTCTGTTTGAGGTTTGTTGTAATAACAGATTAGTAATTAAATCAATACAAATAAACTAACAATGATTCTATTGTTTCACAAGTTTTTTTCTATAAATGAAACAAAAAAAAAACAATTGAGTACAATGAATAGTGGTGCATAATCGTTCTACTATTGATTTTTTTGAGAAAATTGCTTTTTTTTTCTTCAATCAAAAAATAATTTGTATTATTGTTTTCTTAAACAATAGAACCTGTTCTAACTGATAAACCATATGAACAAACGATTTACTAGAATTCTAATAACACTGATTTTATCAGTGACCATAGGGGTTTCGTGGGCTCAAGATCCTATTTTCTCACAGTTTTATGCCAACCCATTATATTTGAATCCTGCTCTTGCAGGTTCTGCATTAAATCCAAGATTAACCTTAAACTATCGAAATCAGTGGCCTTCATTAGATGCAAATTATGTTACCTACGGTGCTTCTTACGATCAATACCTCCCAAGTATTAATAGTGGGGTTGGTATTTCGTTCATTACTGACAGAGCTGGACACGGTGTTTTAGTTAATGGAGGTATAAGCGCACTTTATAGCTATAGGCTTAAACTCAATAGGGAAATGTTCGTTAATTTTGGAGTAAAAGCAAGCTTTTTTCAGAACAAATTAGATTGGAATGCCTTGACTTGGGGTGATCAGTATGATCCTACCCGAGGATTGGTGTATGTAACAGAGGAAACGCCTCCATCTTCTACTAGTAAAAGTATCGTGGATTTTAGTGTTGGTGCTGTTTATTCTTACAAAGACATATTTTTTGGAGGCCTTGCTGTTGACCATCTTACACAGCCCTCTAATGGATTTTATGATGATAAGTTGAGTAAGTTGCATATGAAAGTAACGGTGCATGCTGGTGCTGTTATTGATTTGCGTAGTAAAAAATACAGGGGAGCACGTTATAATAGGATAACAGTGTCGCCAAATATTATTTATCAACAACAACAAAACTTCAAACAAATAAATATAGGTGTATACTTAAATAAAAATCCATTCGTTATTGGTACATGGTATCGTCATGATGTTACAAATGGAGATGCTGTTATTGTATTGTTAGGCTTCCAACATCAAAATTTGAAATTTGGATATAGTTATGACATTACCATATCAAAATTACAGAATGCAACTGGTGGAGCTCACGAAATCTCTGTTGGTTATACTTTTGATACAGGTTCACAACATCGTTCTAGAAGAACTCGTTTGGAAGCGATACCTTCACCTAGTTTTTAATAAATAAAATAGAATTAAAAAATATATAATGTACAACTTAAAGAAAATTAGTAGTCTTGTCTCTTTGGTAGCCATCATTGTGCTGATGGCTTCATGCGTTGGGAAAGAATCGTCGCGAACTACCGGGTGGACTTATAATGATCCGGAAACTGGTGGATTTGAGTCGCGTAGTTATGTGGAGCAAGAAGCCGGACCAGGTTTGGTTTTAGTTGAGGGTGGTACCTTTGTTATGGGAACGACTCAAGATCAGGTAGTTTTTAATACTAATAATTATCCTAGACGATTAACTATTCGTTCATTTTATATGGATCAAACTGAGGTTTCTAATATTGATTATTTAGAATATTTGTACTGGTTGAATAGGGTTTTTGGTGTTAATTATCCAGAAGTATATCGTAAAGCTATGCCTGATACGCTAGTGTGGCGTTCTAAACTGGGATATAATGAGCCTTTGGTTGAAAATTATCTACGTCATCCTGCTTATAAACATTATCCTGTTGTTGGAGTGAGTTGGTTGCAAGCTAATGATTATGCTAAATGGCGAACAGATAGAGTAAACGAATTTCGTTTGTTCGAACGTAAAGTGTTAGATATTGACGTGGATCAACAAGATGAAAATAACTTTAATACCGAAGCTTATTTGGCTGGTCAGTATGAAGGATTGGTAAATGAACCACTTGAGAATCTTGACCCAAATAGTGATGGAACACGTATTGCCAGACGAGAGGATGGTTATTTGTTACCTGATTATAGATTGCCAACAGAAGCTGAGTGGGAATATGCTGCTCTAGGTTTGATAGAGAATACAATGTATGAACGTATTAGCCAGAGAAAAACATATCCATGGAATGGAAATTATGTTCGTACAGCTGATAAAAAATACTACGGTAACTTTGTAGCTAACTTCAAACGAGGAAGAGGTGATTATATGGGTGTTGCTGGTGCATTAAATGATGGTGCTGATATACCAACAGAAGTGGGTACTTATTTCCCTAATGACTTTGGTCTGTATAATATGGGAGGTAATGTTAGCGAGTGGGTATTAGATGTGTATCGACCATCTAGTTTAGATGATATTGATGATTTGGCAGGTTTTCGTGGAAATATATTTCAGGTTAAAGTTACAGATCAAGATGGTTTTGTTGCTCCAAAAGATAGTTTAGGTAGAATTAAATATAGAGATATCACCGTTGATGAAGCGGAAGGTAGAGAGAATTATCGTAAAGCAAATAATATTAATTATTTAGATGGTGATTTTGTATCCTCAGTGAGGAGTGATGATAACTGGAATACAATACCAGATTCTCTAGTAACAGGCTCATCCACATCATTGATGTATGATTTTGGAAAAACATCTATGATTAGTGATAATGTGAGGGTTTATAAAGGTGGTAGTTGGAGAGATCCTGCTTATTATTTAAGCCCTTCTGCACGAAGATATATGGAACAATCTGAGTCTACAAATTATATTGGTTTCCGTTGCGCAATGACTCGAGTAGGAAGCCCTATGTCAAGTTCAAGATAGAAAAGTAACACAAAAATATAAAGTCATTTTGTTTAAGTGGATAGCTTAAATAAAATGACTTTTTTTATGTATAATGATGGAAAAATTATATCAAATCTACAAACAATCTAGTGGAGTATCTATTGATACACGCCAACTAAAAGGAGGAGAACTGTTTTTTTGCCTTAGGGGTGATCAGTTTAATGGTAATAAATTTGCTAAACAAGCATTAGAGGCTGGTGTATTATATGTAATAGTTGATGATGAAGAATATTATGATGAAAATCAAGCTATGCTGTTAGTAAAAGATTCTTTAAAGTGCTTGCAGGATTTGGCGAAACATCATAGAAGCAACTTGGATATTCCGGTTATAGGAATTACAGGGTCAAACGGAAAGACTACCACAAAAGAGCTTATTTCTACTGTGCTTTCAACACAATTACATACTTTGGCAACAGCTGGTAATTATAATAACCATATTGGGGTGCCACTTACACTTTTAAAGATTGACGAGTCGCATCAAATTGCTATTATAGAAATGGGAGCTAATCATCCTTATGAGATTGCAGAATTATGCGAGCTTTCTCAACCTAATTATGGAGTAATCACAAATATAGGCAGAGCTCATCTGGAAGGCTTTGGAACTTTCGAAACCATTGTTGAGACTAAAATGGCATTGTATAATTATGTTGAAAAGCAGAAAGGAACAGTTTTTGTCAATGCTGATGATGAGTTGTTAATGGAGAAATCGACCACTATAAAAAGAAAAAGCTATAGTGTAGAGCATGAATCAGATTTTCAGCTCATTGTTGACCATAAAAATTCTAAGCTTTCTTTTAGCTGGAAATCAAGAAAAGCAGATACTCAACTGGTGGGTTATTATAATGTATATAATGCTGCTGCAGCTATAGCTGTAGGTTTTTATTTTGGCATTTCTGAAGAAAATATTTTAAACTCCTTAGAGAAGTATATCCCTTCCAATAATAGATCGCAACTAGTTGAGGGAAAGGTAAATATGCTAATAATGGATGCTTATAATGCAAACCCAACAAGTATGTCAGCTGCTATTACTCATTTTGCTAATATCAACGCTCCACAGAAAGCCTTAGTTTTGGGAGATATGCTTGAGCTAGGAGATTTTGAAGTCAGAGAACATAAAGCTATACTTGAGAAAATAGAAAAGTTATCATTTAAAAGGGCCTATTTGGTAGGGTCAGCATTCTATAAATACAAAGAAGCTTACCCATCTTATTATTTCTTTAAAGACAATATAGAGGCCCAGAGATTCATGTCTAAAGAAAATTTAGAAAGCTATTGGATTTTAGTAAAAGGAAGTAGAGGCATAAGATTAGAGGTGCTTCAAAATATATTAGCAAATAATGAAGAGATATAGAGCCATTGGAGTGATGTCTGGAACTTCTTTAGATGGAGTTGATTTAGCTGATGTAGAATTTTTTGAATCCGAAGGGAAATGGAGATTTGAGTTGGGTAAACATCAGTTTGTTGCGTACAATGCTGAATGGAAAGAGAGATTATCTTCTGTTATGAATTATACTGCTGCTGATTTTGTAAAAGCTCATGTGGAGTATGGAGAATATACAGCTGAATTATTACAGGATTTCATTAAAAATACTGCATTAACTCCTGATGTTATAGGTGTACATGGTCATACTGTTTTTCATCAACCACATTTGGGTTTTACTTCTCAAATAGGTGATGGAGCATCCATTGCAGCAATTACCAAATCATTAGTAGCATGTGATTTCAGAAGTATGGATGTGGCAAGAGGTGGACAAGGTGCACCTTTGGTGCCTATTGGTGATCAGTTATTATATAATGATTATAACATAAGAATAAATATAGGAGGCTTCTCCAATATTTCTTACACTTCAGACAAGCAATTAATAGCTTATGATATTGGACCGGCAAATATTATTCTTAATCATTTGTCGCAAATGCTTAATAAGGAATATGATGATAAAGGGAGTATGGCAAAAACAGGAATTCTGGACGATGAATTATTGAAAAAACTTAATAAACTTGAATATTATTTTACGGAACCTCCAAAATCATTAGGTAAAGAATGGGTAAGCCAATTTATTTTCCCATTGATAACTGAAAAAGAAAACATAAGTGATCTCTTGAGAACATTTGTAGAGCATATAGCTGTTCAAGTGGTTAAATCCATCCATCAATCAGGAATTAAAGAAGGGACGGTATTGATAACAGGGGGAGGAGCATTTAATACTTTTTTGATTGATAAGATTCAAGAGTATTCTAATTTAACAATTATAATACCTCCCAAAGCCGAAGTGGAAATGAAAGAAGCTATCATATTTGCATTTTTAGGTGTTTTGAGAATGTTGAATAAAACAAATATCCTTGCAGAAGTTACAGGTGCAAAATGCAACAGTATTGCTGGTGCACTTTATGAGGGTAGATTGAAATAGTAGAAGTCTTACTATTTTATTGGTCTCAATCGTTAGTTAAAATCCTGCCTTGCCATCCCTATCGGGAGGAAATCCGGCAGGCAGGTATGCACTTTTAGTGTAATACCAACTAAATACCCAACTGATTGATATAAATGGTTTCTTTTTTCCTTTCTTTTCAATAGAAACATTT
>JAOZUW010000248.1 GCA_029938465.1 Bacteroidales bacterium
TAAAAACAGCTTCAGTAATTGGTCGGAATTTCTACTATAAATTATTGGAAGAAGCTGCCGACACCATTGGTGAACTGGACGAGCGCCTAGGATACCTCAAAGAAGTGCAGTTAATTAGTGAAAGCAAGCCCAAGGCAGAAATTGAATTTCTATTTAAACATGCCCTGGCTCAACAGCTCACTTATGATTCCATTATCCAACAATCCAGAAAAGACCTTCACCAGAAAATTGCTAAATCCATCGAAAAGGTTTTTGCCGAAAACATCCAGGATTATTACGGATCGTTGGCCTATCACTATACCAAAGCAGAAAACGAGGAAAAAACAATTCATTATCTTATTCTCGCAGGTGATGAATCACTTAAGTCAGGAGCTTCTTCTGAGGCCTTGAACTTTTATAGTGATGCCCTGAAACGCATACCAGAAAACCGGAAACAAAACAATTCTGATACTGAAATTAAAAATCTGGAAATAAAAATTGCATATACCCACCAGGCACTTGGACAAAACCTAGAAACGATTGTGTGCATAGAGACAATTATTGAAAAATATTTTGATTTTCAATTCTATCGTATGTCTTTCGTTTTAATCAATGGTATCTATAATTTACTATTCTTCATATTCATAATTAATAACCAATCTCTTTTCTTTAAAAGAAAAGTAGATGAAGATTTTCATTTATATATGAAGATTATAAAACAATGGGGTGAAGCAATCGCTACAGTAAATCCCAAAAAGTTTGTTTTAATTACATTTCGTCTTTTAACTTATATGAGTAAATATCAGCTTGATAAATCAAATAATGGATTGGCTGTATTTGTAGCATTGAGTTCCCTATTTATGTGGACAGGTATATCCTTTTCAGTAAGTCAGAAAATGCTAGATTATACAAAGAAGAGTCATGCTAATGAACATCCAACACCACGTATTAGTTATAGGTATAGCCTAAAAATGCATGAGTTTATGACAGGCAAATGGCTTGTGGATGATGATAACAAGGAATTATTTACAAGCAGCTTTAAACAAGGACAATTCTGGCAATTAACAATCTATTCTCTGTATTCTGGAATGGTATGTATTGAGATTGGAGATTATAAGAGCTTTTGTAACAGTATGGAACAGTTGAATGAAATTTATAACTCCTTTGATAACAGTCATGCTAAGGCTCAAATGCTAAGGACACAAGCTATGGGGCATTACCGCTTCCGTAGAATAAAAGAGGCAACTGATTTTGCAAATGATGGAATTGATTATACTTATAAAACTGGTCATAAAGCCATGTTAATGGTCTTATACTGTTATAAATCGCAGATATATAATTTAATGGGGGATTTGAACACTGCGAAAGAGGCTTTTATAGAGGCTGAAAAATTAATAGAACCTCTTAAAGTAATGACCATCTATTATTGTGCTTATCTGTTAGCGAAAGTTAAACTGGAGTTTGCAGAACTTAAAATAATGCCATCAAATGACAGGAATTTTAAACTTAAACTAAAGGGGCTAAATAAGACGGCCAATCTACTCATCTCTAAATCAAAAAAAATGATCAGCTCACTCACCGAAGCCTATCTTATTAAAGCGGATATTTATCAGTTTCTAAAAAAGCACAAACAGGCTTTCAAATATTACCAATTAGCTATTACAACCGGCGAAAAATACAATGGTAAACT
>JAOZUW010000169.1 GCA_029938465.1 Bacteroidales bacterium
GGCATCCATTCTCTTAATACCACGGTTTTCACCTTGCCATTTCTTCCATCCATTAGCTATAGAAGCTACCTTTCCAGAATACTGAATACGCACTTTAGGATCTGTATTTTGAGCAGCTTTCATAATGTCTAGACGAATGCTGCGACATTTAATTTTTATGGGATTTTCAACTTCTGTAATCATTTTTACAGCATCTGACACCAAATACTCTTGTGTACGTCCAGGATAACCATAAACGAAAGTAAAATCACCTTCTTCTACACCTTGTATAGATATTTTTAAAAAGGTCTTGGGTTTATAGGGTACATTATCCTTAGCGTACTCTGCTGGTCTATTATTTTCATTAGCATAAATACGAAACATGCTAAAATCGCCTGTATGCCTTGGCCACATCCAATTATCTGTATCGCCACCGAATTTGCCAATATTACTTGGGGGTGCTCCTACTAAACGAATATCTTTATATACTTCGTAGAAAAACATAAAATATCTATTACCTGAGAAGAAAGGTTTTATTTTTACTTTGATACCATTATCCATTGAATTATTAGTCTTCAAAGCTTCCAGGTTTTCTTTAAGCTTCTTCGAACGCTCTTCTTCGGTCATACTATCATCAATATCAAGCAGGGCTTCTTTAGTTACTTCGCGCATTTCTACTAAAAAAGTTGCTGTTAAACCAGGATTAGGTAGCTCCTCTTCTTTACTCATTGCCCAGAAGCCATTGCTTAAATAATCGTGTTTAACACTACTATGCGACTGTATGGCTCCATAACCACAATGGTGGTTAGTAAGTAAAAGTCCCTGCTCACTAACCAGCTCTCCAGTACATCCTCTACCAAAGATCACAATAGCATCCTTTAAGCTTGTTTGGTTAATACTGTATATGTCTTCAGCAGTTAGCTTCAGCCCCATTTCTTTCATCTGAGCTTCATTGAGCTCCCCTAAGAATAACGGAATCCACATTCCTTCGTGGGCATAAGTTTTTCCAAATAATAAAGAAAAAACAAGGAGTAAACTATAGGTAATATTTCTCATACTGATTTATTTAAAATTTGGTTCAATTTATTTTATTGCTAATGTTTCTATCTCCACTAAAACACCTAAAGGCAATTCTTTAACGGCAAATGCTGCACGAGCTGGCGGATTTTCGGAATAATACTTTCCATACACTTCATTCATGGCTGCAAAATTACTCATATCAGAAAGCAAACAAGTAGATTTTACAACATCACTAAACGAATAACCAGCTGTTTTTAAGATAGCTTCAATATTCTTCATCACCTGTTCTGTTTGCTCAATTATACCTCCTTCTACTACTTTAGAAATAGCTGGATCTACCGGAACTTGCCCGGAAATAAATAATTGCCCATTTTTTTCGATAGCTTGACTATAAGGCCCAATTGCTTTTGGAGCATTCTCTGTGAAAATTACTTTCTTCATACTAAATATTTTAGATTATTGATTTCATTTCTAATAATTGTTCAAAGGTACAGGATTTTGGGAATTAGACAAAATAGTGTTGAAAGGATTAATAATCTAAATGCGATTGTTTCTTTTCAATTTTTAAATCTTTAAACATGGCTGATTTAATGTTTATACCAAAATTCCAACTTTTGTAACCTCCAAATGGCACCCAATTAAAATGCATCTCCCAACAATGTAGGTCACGGTGGATGTCTACACTGGTATAAGATATTTCTTTTGTTTCAAAATCATAACCTGTTCTAAATGTAATGCCCCAATTTGGTGTCAGCTGCATATTCCCACTTAACCCAATAGTTTGTGTAATGTTTTCATCTTTTGTTAAAGAATAACCCATATAACTGTGCTGCATACCATAACGCAAATTATAATTAATATTTATAGCCCATTCTATACTTCCGGCTTTGGTCTTTTCTTTGCCTTTACCTTTTTTATCGGTTTTTTCTTCTGTATTTTTATCAGCTTTTTTTTGAAAGGTTTTATTGGATAATTTCAGATTTAATCCTGCAGTCCAGCTCATATCTTTCATACGAAATAAACGCTGATTCACATCCCACTCAAACTGATTTAAGTTTTTTGTTCCTGCTGAATCCAAAACATAAGGATCCCAGGCACTGGCATATTTAATATCTAAATTCTTAAATAATTTTGTTCTTGCACTAATCAATAAAGGAGCCCACCTTAAGGAATCCTTAGCCATGTTATAGGATGTGGAGAAAGCCAAATTATCAATTAAAACTACTTTTCTTGAACCCGTAACCGTATCTGACTTATCTCTCACTTTCATTTCGAAATTATTGGCCAATGAAAAGTTAAGAGCACCTTGCTTCCCACTTCCCGGCGAACCATATACCGAGCCTTGAAAAACAGAATATTGAACATCTTCTTCTAATTCAGAATTATAATACTCTTCATAATAACCCCATTGCGATTCACTAAAGTCGGGGCGGTAAGAAAAAGAAACCGTGGGCGATAAAACATGCCGAAGCGCCTGAACAGGAGATTTTTTCCCAAACATATACATTCCATACAAACGAGTAGCAAAAGAAGAGCTTAGATCAAAATCATTTGCAGTAACAAAACCATGCACGGTATCTGTTTTAACATATGCTGGAATTGTATCTAAACCTACCCTATGTTCATCAATCCAATGCTGATCGTAATGTTGTGAATACCAGCGCGAAGTAAGATTTACACTATTGGTCCAATTTAAATGTTTCAGGATTTTTACAGTACTACTAATGGGTACTGTATGCTTCATTCCATTCTGAAAATATTGTTCCCATCCTGGTGTAAAAATAACAGAATCAGCTACTTTAACTTGATTTTTAGCTACTACCGAATACTTTACACTGATATTTTCATACCACTTTAAACTCCCTTTTCTTTCTCTCTTTCTTAAAGGATAAAACCGTGTTCCGGATAAAGATATTTCAGGTAATTTTAGCTCTATGGTTTTGTTTTTGGTATTTTGGCTATGTCCCAAGTTCAAATTCAAATTCCACCCATTACCAAAAGAGGTTTTATAGTTAACACTTGAAGAAAAAGTATTGGATAATCGATCGTTCATCGTATTACTCATCTCAAATTCATTAAATGAGCTTGAACGAATATTTACATTGGCTGAGAAATTACTTTTAGGTCTGGCCTTTGGGTCTTGTTTATGACTCCATAATATTCTAAAATCTGTTCCTTTTTGATAATCTGGCGAACCTTCGCTACCTGTTATATTGACAGCATATTTTAAATCAACAGAACCTGAATATCGATATCTAACCTTATAATCAGAAAGGGTATTTAAGGCCCAACTTCCTCGACTATACGCCGTACCCTTTACAGTTAAATCTACATAATCGTTTATAGCCCAATAGTATCCACCATCTTTTAAATAATATCCCATCTTTTTTACCTCTCCAAATTCAGGTGGTATAATACCTGATTGCTTACCCTGTTGATTTGGAAAAAGGCCAAAAGGCAACATTAAAGGTGTAGGTACATTTGCCACCTCAAAGAAGGCAGGACCAGTTACAATCTTATCTCCCGGTATTACTTTTGATCTTCGGAAACGAAAAGAATAATGCGGGTCTTTTAAATCACAAGTAGTAAACTGTCCACCTTGTATCCAGGCTGTGTTATCCGGCATTTTTTTAATTATTTCACCATGTAAATAGCCTCCACTCTCTTCTGTTCTCACCCCCTTAATTAAACCTTTCTTCGATTGGAAGTTATAATGTATTTCCTCACTTTCGAATTCATCTTCTGACTCTTTAAATATCGGACTTCCTATTATGGCACCAGTGGTATCTTCAATACCTCGAGCAAATATTTCTTTTTTATTAAAATCAATCTCCATATAATCACCCTGCAAATCAAGTGACCCATATATTACTTGTGCCTTATTATACATATATACTTTCCTCTCCCCCAAATCAAAACGAATAGAATCTTGAGCCGGATAAGCTACTTTTGTATCCAGAACAGAGCTATTTCTAGCTATATCCATATAAGAATCAGAATCTTTTACTGTGGTATCTGTATTAACAATGGCATGATTGGTAAGTGTATCTTGAAAGCTAAGTGAATCCGTATTTTGTTGTAAAACACTATCGTGCACCACTATTGAATCCGTTTTTTGTTGGCTCATAGCAGAAAAACCTATACCCAAAAAGAGTATTAGCCCCAAAAAACGTGTGCAATTTTCTGTTGATAAAATCGTTAACAATTTGTATATGATGATTTTAGACAAAAGGTCTTATTCAATAATTTTAATCCCAAAACTAAATAAATTTACCATATAAAGCCTATGACTCTTCACACAAAATATAATATTGCTCTCTTTTTAACTCTTTTTGGCCAAACTAAGGCGCTCACAAAGGGCGGATTGATTCTTTTTTCAGTTCTGTTTATTCAATTTGTTCTTCCTTCTAACATACAGGCTCAAAATATTTTAGATAAAATTGTTATAGACGCAGGTCATGGTGGAAAAGACCCAGGAGCCTCCGGAAAACACAGTCGCGAAAAAGATGTGGTTTTAGCTATTACCTTAAAAACTGGAGAGCTGATTAAGAAGCAATATCCAGAAATTGAGATCATTTACACCCGTAAAACAGATGTATTTATTCCACTCAAAAGACGAGCAGAGATTGCCAATAACGAAAAAGCAGATTTATTTCTATCTATTCATTGTAACGCTAACAAATCTTCGCAACCTCATGGATCAGAAACCTATGTGATGGGATTACATAAAAGTGAAGCCAATTTAAATGTAGCCAAAAAAGAGAATGCGGCTATTCTACTAGAAGATGATTATGAAGCACAATACGATGGTTTTGATCCTAGCACTGACGAAAGTCATATCATTTTCAATTTTTTTCAAAATAGTTTCCTCACTCATAATCTTGATTTAGCTAGTCATTTGCAAGATGAGTTTACCAAATCAACACCCTTATCAAATCGTGGTGTAAAGCAAGCCGGCTTTTGGGTATTATACAAAACTACCATGCCCGGTGTGCTGATAGAAACAGGCTTTTTAAGCAATGCAAAAGATGAAAAGTTCTTGATAAGCAAATCTGGACAATTACAAATAAGCCAAGCTATTGCAAAAGCCGTAAGCGATTATAAAATAGCACACGATGCTAGCGAAAAAAATAAGCTCACACACCGAAAAGTTAGTGATAGTAATAACAAAGCAAAGAATACAGCCATAAGCTCACAAACAGCAGAATTTCAAAACAAAGAAGCATCCACTACTAATTCATTAGAAAACAAGGTTACTTACAAAGTACAGTTTTTAAGTTTAAAAACAGAAAAAACGCTAAAAGGAAATACCTATAATAAATTAAGCAAAATAGATTCTTATCATTATAAAGGAATGTATAGATACACCACAGGAAGCACTAATAATTATGAAAAAGCGATGGCTTTGCAAACAACTGTCAGGAAAGCCGGCTTTAAAGATGCATTTGTAGTGGCTTTTTACAAAGGAAAACGTATTAG
>JAOZUW010000054.1:0-9971 GCA_029938465.1 Bacteroidales bacterium
TTGAATTTACACAGTACACCATTAATACTTCTGATCTTAGCTCTGGTATTTACTTTATAGAAGTAGAAACTACTGCTGGAATCGAAAAAGTAAGAGTCATTATCTCTGAGTAATCAGAAATTTGATAATACTTATAAAAGGCTTGCCATTTGGCAAGCCTTTTTTTTATTTTTGCAAAAAAAATATTTACAATGGAAATAGTAGTCATATTATTAGTGATAGCAATAGCCTTTTATTTGTTTTCTAATAAATCAAATAAAACACAACAAAAAGCATTCAATAAAGCTTCATCCTCAAAGAAATCTACATCCAATAGCAATTATGGAAAATGGGTTGGCGGTGGATTAGGTTGGGCTTTTGGTGGGCCTATAGGTGGCCTGGTAGGTTTTATGTTTGGTAGTATGTTTGATGGAGGTAGCAGTTCTTCAGGATACCAATCTCATCCTTATGAAAAGGGGAGACCCACACAGTCTGGCGATTTTAGTATGAGCTTATTGGTATTGTCAGCAGCTGTTATGAAAGCTGATGGCATTATAAAAAAGGCTGAGCTAGATTATGTTCGCCAATTTTTTATACAAAATTTTGGTAACGAAAAAACCAAACAATTGATGTTGGTATTGCGTGAGCTTCTAAAAAAGGATATCAATATTCAAGAAGTAAGTATGCAGATTAGCCAATATATGGATTATTCCAGTCGTTTGCAGTTGGTGCATTTCTTATTTGGTATTGCTTTGTCAGATGGGCATGTAGATCAATCTGAGATTAATATGATTTATAATATCTCAGGTTTCTTAAGCTTATCTAATGCCGATTATCAATCGGTAAAAGCCATGTTTGTAAAAGATACGGATTCGGCCTATAAAATATTGGAAGTTCCAGCTGATGCCACAGATGAAGAAGTGAAAAAGGCCTATAAAAAAATGGCTATTAAATACCACCCCGATAAAGTGAGTCATTTAGGTTCTGATGTACAAAAGGCTGCTAAAGCAAAATTCCAGCAACTAAATACTGCTTACGAAGAAGTAAAAAAACAAAGGGGAATTATTTAAAACAATTATATACCCTTATGGATTTAAAGAAACATGAAATAAAAGCCAATGATGAACTGAAGTTGAATAAGAAACTAGTTCAAAAGCTAAAAAAGAAGAAGCCAAAAGATTTGGATGCTATTGTTCACCAGTTGCATGATGAAGCATTTGAAGAAATTGATTGTTTAGATTGTGCCAATTGTTGTAAATCTATTAGCCCTATTGTAAGAGATAAGGATATTCAAAGAATTGCCAAATATTTGAGAGTAAAACCTAGTGTGTTTGTGCAAGAATATTTAAATCTGGATCATGAGAATGATTATGTTTTTAAAAACCAACCTTGTCCTTTTTTAGGCGCTGATAATTATTGTAGTATTTATGAAGTACGACCAAAGGCTTGTGCAGAATATCCACATACTGATCGAAGAAAATTCCAACAGATTCTTCCATTAAGTTTAAAAAATACTATTATTTGTCCAGCGGTACTCTTTGTCTTTGATGGATTAAAAGAGCATTATAAATAAAGGTTAGAATCTAAAAGTTAAACCAAAAGAGGGCATTATAGGTAGTTGATTTATTACTTCGTGATCATAAATATTTACATAGAAAACATTTTCACGGTTCAGAATATTAGTAATGCTAAAATTAGCTTCTAATTTGGTATAATCTCCAAATTCAAAAGTTTTCTTTATAGAAGCATCTACTCTATGATAATTAGGTAATCGGTGGCTATTATAATCACCATAAACATATCCCATTTCACCATTAGTTTGAGTATAATCTTCGTTTACACCACCCTCAAAAATAATTTGCTCGTAATTGCCAGCCAGTGGTGAAAATGGAAATCCGGAACCAAAATTATACCTAAAACTAATTTCCCAATCGTAGGCACTTCCAAGTTTCATACTGGTTAAGAAATTAATATTATGTCGTCTGTCAAAATGCGGATGATAGGTCATATTTGCATCAGTACGCTCTACATACCCCAAAGAATATACTGCCCAAATAAATATACGATCGTAATCATATTTTAAGGAGAAATCCACTCCTTTAGCATTTCCTTTTTCTACAATAAAATCAAGTTTTTGCTCTTCAGGAACTCCTTGAGTGTCGCTGTTATAGATTTTATTTTTATTCAGGTTGGTTAACTGACTAAAGTTTTTGTAATATGCTTCTACATTTAATGTCAGGCGATTGCTTAAATCGTATTCTACTCCCAAAATAGCATGTTGGGCTTTTTGTAGTTTGTCTTTAACACTTTTGCCTTCAAATTCTTCAGGAATACTTTCCGGGCCAGATAAAAAGCCATAGAAAAGATTCACCACATCTCTATCGGAGGTAGCAGCAATAAGGTTTTGGGTGTACATTCCTGCAGCCATTTTAATTCGTATTCTGTCGGTAGCTTTGTATTTCATAGCTAAACGAGGCTCTGGAGAAACAGTACTTAAGCTAGGATATAATTGTAAGCGAAAACTGGGTTCAATAATCCATTTTCCAGTCATCCATTTGTATTTCACATAGGCACCTAGTTCGGTAGTGTTTTGTCGTTCTTTAATATTTCTGTTATTGGCATTTGTAAAGGAATAATCTGTTGTAAAACCCAAAATCTCTATACCATAACGCAGCTCATTGCTTCCCATAAAATACGTAAAGTTAGCTCCGATATTAAAATCGTTGATAGATGATTTTCTATCTAAGCCTTTGTCTTCATCTAATTGAATTTCATAATTACTATAAGAGGCATTTATTTCAATAAGTGCAGATGAAGAAGAAGGAACGATAATAAAATTTGATCCACCACCAAAACTGTTCCATTGAAAATTTGAAAGAGATTTGTAGTTTTTCACTTGATCATTAAAACTAAAACCAAAAACATTTACTTTCGATCCACCTCCCCAGTTTAAACTTGCTTTTCCATATAAATCAAGGTAAGTAAAAGGTAAGCCTTCTTCGTTAACATAGCTATAAAGGCTTTGTGAAGTTTTATCAAGATAAGAGTTTTTAGCAGAAAGAATAAATGATGAACTACTGCCACCAGTTTCTTTTTGTTTCACTATAGGGCCTTCTAATAAAATATCGGCTCCAAAAGTAGAAGCACTTATTTTTCCCGAAATACGTTTTTTATTACCATCACGTGTAGTAATATCCATGATAGATGATATTCTGCCACCATATTCAGCTCCAAAACCACCAGTGTAAATATCTGCATTGCGCATAATATCCGTTTCAAAAACAGAAAACAATCCAATGGAGTGAAAAGGATTGTAAATGACCATACCGTCAAGCAGTACTTTGTTTTGAATTGGTGAACCTCCTCGAATATATAGTTGGCCACCTTGATCACCTGTAAATACTACACCTGGTATTATTTGCAAATATTGAGCTAAATCGGCTTGACCACCAATGCTTGGTATTTTTGCTATTTCTTTTGGTGTAACTTTCGAAACCGATATTTTAGTGTCAGTTTTAAATGATTGACGCTCTGCAGACACATGAACAGTTTTTAAATCGATACTCCCTTGACTAATCGAATAACTTTTTGAGATAAGATCATTAGCGTTTAAAACAATGGCTTCTCTTATCGTATCGTAACCTAGTGCAGTTACAATAAGCTGATAATTTCCTGGATCTACTTTATTAATAACAAAATACCCATTGAGATCGGTAGAGGCTCCTTTTGTGGTTCCTTCTAGGTAAACATTAATAAATATAGCAGGTTCTCCCGTACTCTCCTCATATATAAATCCTTTTACTCCAGCTGTTTGAGAAATGGCCGCTGATGCTATTAACAAAACTGTTATAATTAATAGTATATATTTTTTCATTTCTCACTAAAATTTAATGATTGATTCGTGTCTTTAAAATTTGAATTCTCAAAAGTAGTATTTTTTTATTCTCTAACTGTATTTTATTACACAGATAGAGGTAAATTTTCATTCTTACCTTAAATCCGCAAGGTTTTCGTTACGAAAAGTTCAAATATCTGTTAGTGTTGATGTAGCGCATCAAAAAGCAAAGCAGACCTAGCAGTAGTTATGGTGAGTAGGTTTTTAATAGCCTGGGTCGGCCGGCTAGGCAGGCATTCTCAACAATGATAGGCAGTTGTGCTTTGCAATAGAAATACCTCTGCAGATTTAAGGCCTTAGTATAAATGAGATGTTTTATAAATAAAAATATTGGTAATGAGGCAACCTTTTGTTTTTTGTCTGTCATTTATAATGAAAGTAATTATTAAAAAAACTATTATCTGTTTTAAATAATACAATTAACAAACGCAAATTATAACTAACGATTGCCAAACTTTCATTCAAAGGGTTATCAAGCGAACCGTTAAGTTAGTTTGCATAATTTTCTCTTAATTTTTTGTTCAGATAAAAGCTGCCCATTTTCCCCGGGCAGTTTTTTTTATATTGATGAGTCCACTCTAAAAACAAACAAAATCAAAAAAGTTTCTTTTGGTGCTATTTTTATTTTTTTCAATTAACTGATACTAAGGCATCACTGAATTTCAAAAAATGAAAATTTCCCTCAAAATAACTCTTTTTATGAAAATCGCCTGTTCTTAGACTGGACTCATAGATGAAAAAACTTCTTCTAGGATTTTATAAAGTGGTTTTATACCAATAATATCGCAAAACGATGGATATAAACCGTTTCTCTCTCCCTTTTTTCGTTAAAAGAAAATATTTCCAGAACTATACTCGGCCTTTGTTCAGTACAGCTAGCTATGCAAAGATTTTATTTCTCGCCAATGAAAAAGCAATCTACTTTATTTAGTAATCACTCTGTAATACAGTAGCCAAAAAAAAGGTTTGAATAAGAATCCAAACCTTTTATAAAAATTTATTAGATATGTGCTTTATCCAGCTTGTAAACCCTCGGCACCTGGTAATATACCTGTTAGCTTCGAAGGGTCGTGAATCAATACTGGAATATGCTGTGGGCAAATCCAATAATTAACTTGTTTAAAAGCCAATCTTACCAAAGGCACTTCATCTTGATTTCGTTTGCAAAAAACACAAACTTGTTCGTTATTTTCCATGTTATTGTTTTTTTTGCAAATATCAATATAATTTACGTATTGCAATACTTAAATATTTATTTTTTTAAAAAAAAGTCTTTTCATTTGGTAAGGCTTTATTATTGGGAGCTAAATATGCAGCTATTTTATAAATTTCACCTTATATTTGCCACGAATAAGCTTATACTTTATGGAAACGAAACAAAATATATTGCAAACGGCCAAAGAAGTTTTTCAACAGGAATCTCAGGCTATTAGCCAATTAAGTCAATTATTAAATCAGGATTTTTCTCAATCAATAGAATTGATACATCAATCTAAAGGAAGAGTTATTATTACGGGTATTGGAAAGAGTGCTAATATTGCTCAAAAGATTGTATCCACATTAAATTCTACAGGAACTCCGGCTATTTTTATGCATGCCGCCGATGCTATTCATGGCGATTTGGGTATTATTTTAAAAGATGATATTGTGATGGCTATAAGTAAAAGTGGAGATACTCCTGAAATTAAAATATTATTGCCTTTAATAAAATTTAGAGGGAATAAAATTATTGCCATAACAGGAAATATTGATTCTTATCTAGCTACTCAAGCTGATTTTGTTTTAAATGTTACTGTTAAGAAAGAAGCTTGCCCAAATAATTTGGCTCCAACTACAAGTACCACTGCTCAATTGGTTATGGGCGATGCTGTTGCTGTAAGCTTATTGCAATTAAAAGGATTTTCTACTGAGGATTTTGCCAAAGTGCATCCCGGTGGTGCTTTAGGAAAAAAATTGTATCTTAAAGCTGAAGATATCTTTCATCAAAATGAAAAACCACAGGTAAGCCCTCAAACAAGTATTACTGAAGTAATTGTGGAGATATCAAGTAAAAGATTAGGCACAACAGCTGTTTTGGAGAACGAAATGATCGTTGGGATGATTACCGATGGAGATTTGCGGCGAATGTTAGAGCAGAAAGAAGACTATAGCCATTGTGTAGCACAAGATATAATGACCAAGAATCCAAAGACTATTGAATATAATACACTTTTAGTAGATGCATTGAATATGATGCGGAATAATAATATAACTCAAGTTTTAGTGACTAAAGACAAGGAATACCTTGGAGTTATTCATCTTCACGATATCTTAAAGGAAGGGATTTTATAATTGATGCGGCAATATGCTCCATATTTATTATTGATCCTATTATTTGTTGGTTTGATTCCACTTCATTCTAATGCGCAACTCACAAAAATAAGGGGCGTAGTTATTGAAGAAGCTACAGGAGAACCCATTCCATTTGCCAATGTTTTCTTTAAAAATACTACCATTGGAGTGTCAGCTGGATTTGATGGGCAATTCTCAATAGAAACGGAAAAAGCTACAGATACTTTAGTTGCCTCTGCACTAGGATTTTATCATGAATTTGTAGGAATTAGAAAAGGAGTATTTCAGAATGTAAAATTCCATCTTATGGCATCTGAAGTAAGTTTAAACGAAGTTGAAATTTTTGCCGAATCTGATCCAGCACTCATTATTTTTAATAAGATGATTGAAAATAAAGAGAATAATAATCCACGTGAATTTGAGTATTTTGAATATCGGCTTTATAATAAAATTGAACTGGATGCCAATAATGTAAATGAGCGTTTGCAAAAAAACCGTTTTATGAAGAAATTCCAGGTTGTTTTTCAATATGTGGATACTTCAGTTATAAACGGAAAAGCATATTTACCAGTCTTTTTATCAGAATCGGTAAGTAGAGTATACCAAAGAGCTAAACCTCAAACTACTAAGGAGATTGTTCTGGCATCTCAAATTTCTGGTTTTGATAACGAAAGCATTAGCCAATTTACTGGAGGTTTATACCAGCAAGTGAATATTTACGATAATCATATCATTATTTTTGAGAAAAACTTCGTGAGTCCGGTATCTAATTTCGGACGAGCAAGTTATGATTATATTGTTTTAGACACTGTGCTTTTGAACAACAAAAATTGTTTTCATTTGATGTTTAAACCTCGCCGAAAACAAGAGCTTACTTTTGTTGGAGAAATGTGGGTGCATGATAGTACTTTTGCAATTGCCAAGGTGGATATGAAATTGGCAGTAGATGCAAACTTGAATTTCGTAAATGATATTGCGCTTAGTTTGGAGTATGATATTGTAGATGGAAAACATTGGGTTTTATCCAAAGATAAAATCATCATGGATTTTAATATGGTTGAAAATTCATCAAAAGTACTGGGATTTTTTGCTCGTCGAAGCTCACATTATTCCGATTTTAAATTTAATCAACCACCTCCGGATAGTATTTTCAAACAACCAGTTCACCTTATGCTGGCAAAAGGGCATAGAGATTATTCCGATGTTTTTTGGGATAACAATCGCGATGTGCCTTTGAATAGAAATGAAAAAGGTGTTTATACCATGGTTGATTCTGTGGAAAACATCCCGATTTTCAAAACCTATGCGGATGCTATTTATTTGTTTACAACTGGTTATTTGAGCTGGGGAAAATTCGAATTCGGACCTACTTTTAAAACTATAAGCTATAATACCACCGAAGGAATGCGATTTCGTATTGGTGGACGTACTAATCAAAACTTTTCTGATCGTTTACGATTGCTGGGATATGTAGCTTATGGTCTAGAAGATCAACAAATTAAGGGAGCATGGGGAGCCTATTATTTATTGCGAAAAAACCCCTATCGTAAAATTGGTGGAGGTTTTAAATACGATTTAGAACAGTTGGGGCAAAGAAATGTGGCTTTTACCGATGATAACTTTATCAGTTCTTTGCTTAGGCGTTCGCCCAACGACAAACAATCCTTGGTTGAAGGATATAAGATCTATTACGATCATGAGTGGTTTGCAGGCTTTAGCTCAAAAATTACTTTTAATCAAAGGAAAATGTATCCTGTAGGAGGTTTGGAATTTGAGATATGGAATGGAGAGCAGTATTCTGCTATTGAAGCCATCAAAACATCAGAAGTGAGTTTGAAAATGCGTTTTGCCTATAAAGAGAAATATTTTATGGGAGATTTTGAACGCATTAGTCTGGGAACAAGTTATCCTATTTTTGAACTAAATCTCACCTATGGAATACCTGGATTATTTGCTTCAAATAGTGAGTATTTTCGATTGATTTTTCAAACTAAGCAATACTTTAATGTGGGTAGTATTGGCTGGAGCAAATATGTATTAGAAGTAGGAAGGTTATGGGGAATAGTTCCATATCCATTATTGGAAATTGCACCCGGAAATCAAACCCTAATTAGCGATCAATATGCCTATAATTTAATGAATTACTATGAATTTATTAATGATAGATACCTTAGTGTTTTCTATACACATCATTTTGATGGTTTAGTTTTTAATCATATTCCATTGCTCCGTAAGCTTAATTGGAGAGAAGTAATACATGCCAAAGGAATTATTGGAGATATAAGTTATGAAAATTTGCATTTTTCCAAACATCCTTCATACTCTTATTCTCTTACCAGGCCTTATTATGAATTGGGTGTGGGTATTGAAAATATTTTTAAAATCATTCGGATTGATTTTATTTGGCGATTGAATCATCACGATCATCCCGAGACCCAATACTGGGGTATTTTTGGTAATTTGCAGTTCTCTTTTTAAAACCATACAGTTTTATAATGCAATATATATAGTATCTGGTTAATTTTTGTTAAGAATAAGCGGACATAGGTATAATTAAATAAAATCAAGTATTTTTGAAGATTAAACAAAAATGAATGAGTGATAAATTAGTTTTAGATTTTGGCAACACCCTAAAAAAAGCCGCAGTCTTTCGTGATAATCATCTTTTGGATTTGCGAACTTCAAAAAAGGATATTATTGATATTATTGAAGATTATAAACTCGAGTATCCGAATATAACTAAAGCCATATTGAGCTCAGTCATTAATATTGATGACCATTTGATGAATTATTTAAACCATCATTTTAAATTTATTTTTTTCGATCAGCATACCCTTATTCCAATTGTTAACAAATATAAAACACCTGAAACATTAGGTAAAGATCGTTTGGCAGCTGTTATTGGAGCTTATATGCTTACTCCAGAGAAAAATATTTTAATAATTGATGCTGGAAGTAGTATTACCTATGAACTTATCAATGAAGAAGGAGAATATTTGGGAGGAGCCATATCTCCAGGCCTCAACATGCGAGCTAGAGCTTTAGAAACATTTACAGATAAGCTTCCATTGGTAGAGCCTTCAGTGCATACACCACTAGTTGGTAGAAATACTAAGGAGAGTATAAAAAGTGGCCTTGTGAACGCTTGTTTAGCCGAAATACAAGGTATGATTTACGAATTTCAAGCCCAATATAAGGAGCTGAATATTTTTTTAACAGGTGGTGATGCATATTATTTTGAAAAACGCTTAAAAAATAACATCTTTGCATCCGAAAATTTAGTGCTTAAAGGCTTAAATTATATATTAGACTTCAATGAACTTTAGAAAAATTAGTATACTTATCCTTGCCTTCTTATTAATCTCTGGATATGAGGTTGTTGCGCAGAGTACAATATCTTCACCATATTCATTTATTGGTTTAGGTGATCGTTTTGCAAAAGGAAATATCAAATCACTGAGTATGGGAGGTGTAGATGCTGCTCTTAGGAGCCCCATGTATATCAATATGGTAAACCCAGCCGGTATTTCCGGAATAGATTCTATGTCCTTTGTTGGCAGTGTAGGTTTAGCTATGAATAATACTAGCTACCGCACTAGTGATATAACAAGTACATTCTCCACAGCCAATATTAATCATTTAGCTATTGCCTTTCCTATAACAAAATGGTGGAAAACAGCTATACTTTTGTTGCCCTATTCAAGTGTAGGCTATGAGGTAGTGGATCAAGAAAACCGCGAAGGTATAGGTACCATAGATTATTATT
>JAOZUW010000054.1:10071-15588 GCA_029938465.1 Bacteroidales bacterium
TATGAGGTAGTGGATCAAGAAAACCGCGAAGGTATAGGTACCATAGATTATTATTATGACGGTAGTGGGGGAATGGATGCTATAAACTGGACAAATGCAATTAGTTTTACTCCTAATCTTGCTATAGGCTTGAGTGCTTCCTATTATTTTGGAAAGCTTGAACATACACGTAAAGTAATGTTTCCGGATTCAGTGTTTATATATAATAGTCTAGTGAAAGAAAAGATAGTTCTAAATGGATTATTTTTTGAAGCAGGTGTGCAATATTATCTTCCGCTTAATGATGGAAATACTTTAGGTTTTGGATTTCAATATGGAAATAAAACAAAGCTTTCTACTGGTTCTGATTATCTTAGCTTAAGCTTTAGAGGTCCTGAAATCTACAATAATGGTACTGTAGATACCATAAGAGTATGGACAAAAGAAGATAATACAATAGAATTACCATTTAGTATTGGTGCGGGTATTAGTTGGGTTAAAAAAGATAAACTAACAATTGCGGCAGATTTTCGATTTGAAAATTGGAAAGATTTCAAATTCTTAAATAAGGATTTAAACCTAAGTAATAAGCTAAGTGCTGCTATAGGAGCAGAGTTTATTCCTGAAAGCAATAACCTCTCTGCCTATTGGAAAATGGTTCATTATCGTATGGGGTTTCGATATGAACATTTAGGCATAAAATTTGCTGATACTGAGCTAAAAGAGTATGCCATATCGGTTGGATTTGGATTGCCCTTGCGTAGAAGTAAAACTTTTGTTAACTTAGGCTTCGAATTAGGACAAAATGGAACCATAGATAAAAACCTTATTCAAGAAAGATATTTTAGAGTAATGTTGGGCATTTCTATTAAGGAATCTTGGTTCAGAAAAAGTAAATATTATTAAAATTAAAGTATAAAAGATGAAGAAAAAAATTCTTTCAATCCTAGTAGTATTATTGATAAGCGTTGTGGCTTTTGGTCATAATAATATTGACAATAATAAATATGAAATAGCGCTGGATGAGCCTATACAGAATATTGATGGCAAATATGGAAAAGATAGTGCTAATTGTGTGATTCATCTATCATTATATCGAGAGTATTTTAAACAATGGAAAGCCTCAAAGTATAAAAGTGGCGCTGTTGAAGATGCACTAAGTCCTTGGCGAGTAGTATTTCTAACTTGCCCAAAAGCATCACAGAATATGTATCTTGATGGTTTAAAGATAATGAATTATAAATATAAAGGATCTGAGGGTGACCAAAGAGCTGCTTATGTAGATACTATTGTTATGATATATAATCAGCGCCTAGAGAATTTTCCTACAAAAAAAGGTAAATCTCAAAGAGGTGATTTATTAGGTCGTTTAGGGGTTGAATTATATCAAAAATCACCAGAAAGGTGTGGAGAAGCATATGTATACTTAAAGGAATCTGTTGCTTTAGAGCAAGATAATGCATCTGTTTCTAGTATTGTATTTTATTTCCGTGCTACTATTAAAAAGGTAAAAAAAGGCCAAGCAGAGGAAACCTTAATTGTAGATACTTATGATGAATTAATGACTTTGATTGAAAATAATATTGAAAAAAACCAAGGTAATTCAAAGAAATTGGCACAATGGGAAAATGCCAGAGGTAATGTGGAGAAAACATTCGAACCTTATGCTACTTGTGACGTTTTAGTAAGTATATACGATAAAAAATTCAATGAAACACCTGATGATATTGAATTATTAAATAAAATCACGAAGATTTTAAAGAAGAAAAAATGCACTTCATCTGAACTATTTTTTAGTTCAACACAACAACTCTACAAATTAGAACCTACACCTAAAGCTGCTATGCTTATGGGTAAAATGCTTATTGAAAAAGAACAGTATAGTGATGCTGCAAAATATATGGAAGAAGCTGTTAGTATGATTGATGATGAAAAAGAGAAATCGGAAATACTAAGTGATTTAGGTAAAATTTATTATAAGCTCAATCAGTTTCAAAAAGCAAGAACTTATGCTCGAAAAGCTTTAGCACTGAATCCTTCGGATGGGATGTCATATATTATAATTGGTGATATGTATGCTGCCAGTGCTTCTAAATGTGGAAACAATGAACTTACAGATAAAGTAGCTTATTGGGCCGCAATTGATAAATATGCTCAAGCAAAAAATGCTGATCCAGAATTAAGAGATCTAGCCAATAAAAGAATAGCTACTTATTCAAAGCATTTTCCATCTCAAGAAACTATTTTCTTTCATGATTTAACAGTTGGAAGTAGTTATAAAGTGGGATGTTGGATTAATGAAACTACAAAAGTGAGAGCTGCAAAATAGTATTTCTTTGAAAAAAAAACATACATATCTTATTTTTTTAAAAAGCATAGCCATTATATTTGTAATGGTTGTGCTTTTTTCTTGTGAAAATGAGATGAGTGTTATTCATAGTTTAACAAAAGTTGATAGCTTGCCAAGTGAGTCAGCTCAAAATATAAGACTTCATTATACCGATTCCGGGTTTTTAAAAATAGTTTTAGAAAGTCCAGAATTACTAAAATTCTCAGGTGACAATCCTTATATAGAATTTCCAAAGGGTATTCATGTATTCTTCTATGATTCTGTAGATGCGCTCACTACAGATATACAATCAGATTATGCCATCAGTTATGAGAAAAAAGAATTAATGGAAGTGCGTAAAAATGTAATTATTACAAATCATAAAGAAGAAACAGTACTCACTACCGAAATTTTATTTTGGGATCAGAGAAAGCATATTATTTACAATAATGTTTTTACTACTGTGAAAGAAAATGATCGCATTATGCATGGCGATAGTATGATGGCCGATGAAAATATGAATCAGTTTAATCTTTATCAAATGCGAGCTACTATAGATCTCATAGAAGAAGACAGTATTAATTAATGATAGATATTCAAATCATCATATGGAGTTTGATATTTTCTGGCCTTTTTAGTGGTTTAGAGATTGCCTTTGTGAGCTCAAACCGATTGCGAATGGAATTGGAAAAGAAAGGGAGCTCACGACCTTGGTTGTTTAATATGTATCAGTATCCGAGTAAAGTAATAGCTACACTTTTATTGGGTAATAATGTAGCTTTGGTTTTTTATGGACTTGCTGCAGCTAGTTTGTTGCAACAGCCAATTACTACATTTTTAGGAGATTATGGACAGCAAGAGTTCTTGGTTTTATTCTTGCAAACAATTATTTCTACTGCTGTTATTCTATTGGTAGCCGAATTTATCCCTAAAGCACTCTTTAGCATCAATCCCAATAAGATATTACGTTTTTTTACTCTTCCTTTGTTTGTCTTCTTTTATTTATTTATACCCATTGTAAATTTTATATATTGGTTGGCATCTGGAATTTTACGTATTATCTTTGGACATAAAATGGAAGAAGAAACAGAGGGAATATCCTCTGTAGAGTTAAAAGAGCTGGTATCCGAAATCAACGATGATGAAGAATCTGTTGCCATAGGGGAAGAGGAAAAGGAAATTTTTAAAAATGTTATCGATTTCCGTTTAGTTAAGATTAGAGAGTGCCTGATACCACGTACTGAAATATCTGCCATTGAAATTACTGAAGATGTAAAGGTGTTAACCAATCTTTTTGTGGCCTCCGGACACAGTAAGATACTTATCTATCGTGAGAATATTGATAATATTATAGGCTATGTCCACTCTTTTGATTTATTTCAAAAACCAGATAATATTGGTCAGATATTACGACCTATATCCTTTATTCCAGAAACGATGATGGCCAACTTAGCCTTATCTATGTTTATTAAGCAAAACAAATCATTGGCTGTTGTAGTAGATGAATTTGGCGGAACAGGAGGCATAGTGACCATGGAAGATATTATGGAAGAAATTTTTGGGGAGATAGAAGATGAACATGATAAGGATAAAATAATAGAGAAGAAAATATCTGATACCGAATATCTTTTTGCCGGTCGTGTTGAAATTGATCATATTAATGAAAAATATAATTTACGCATTCCTCAGGGGGAAGATTACGAGACACTAGCAGGTTATATTATAATAAATAGTGGGAGTATACCATCTGAAGGAGAAGATGTAGCTATTAAAAACTATAATTTTAAAATAATGAAGGCTACAGATAATAGAGTCTTATTAATAAAACTCACAATTTCCGCTTAGTAGAGCTATAGTAAGTTACAGTAATTCAGTGGTATGCATTTATTTTTCGAGAGAGAGGCTTGCCATATTTTTGTTAATGTTTGCATAGTTATAATATCTACAGAATGTTTACTTTTGCAGCATGGAAACAAAACGTCAGGAAAAAATAGCCCGACTTATTCAAAAAGAAATGGGACTGCTATTTCAAAGCGAATTATCTGATTTGGGTGCAGGTGGAATGATCACCGTTACAAAAGCAAAAGTTACTTCCGATTTAGGTTTAGCCAAGATTTATTTAAGTTTTTTAGCAGTAGCTGATTCTGCTGCTGTTATAGAGAACATTAATAAAAAAGAACGCGAAATTCGTTATATTTTCGGCAAACAAGTTAGGCATCAATTGCGCTCCATACCTCATCTTAAATTCTACGAAGATGACTCTATGGATTATTACGAAAATATTGATAGACTTTTAAAAGAATAGCATGCAATACGATCCCATAAAACGAAGCTTGGGTAAGGTTTTTAACCAATCACCTGGCTTAAGGAAGATTTTTTATAGCTTACTCGATATACTTTTACTCAGAACTTGGCATGTGAAGAAAGCCTTTAAACAATGGGCAAAAACGTCTAATGCAGAGGTGAATATTTTAGATGCTGGAATGGGATTTGGACAGTACTCTTGGTTTATGGCACGATTGAAGCCAAAAGCTCATATAAAAGGTGTAGATGTAAAAAGCGAACAAGTAGACGATTGTAATCAGTTTTTTGCACAAGCCAAGCAAAATAATGCCCAATTTGAAATTGCGGACCTGACAAAATTTCAAGAAAAGGAAAAATACGACTTTATACTTTCTGTAGATGTGATGGAGCATATTGAAGAAGATGTAGAAGTGTTTAAAAACTTTCATTTTAGCATGAAAAATGGGGCAATGCTTTTGGTTTCCACTCCTTCCGATCAAGGTGGATCCGATGTGCATCATCACCATGATCATGAGCATGAAAACGATGGAAGCGATTCTTTTATTGATGAGCACGTGCGCGATGGTTATAGTATTGCTGATATTAAAGAAAAACTTAAAATAGCAGGCTTTTCTAAATCAGAGGTTTATTATAGCTATGGTTGGCCCGGGAAAATTTCATGGCAGATAAGTATGAAATACCCCATTCTTATGCTTAACACTTCAAAAATATTTTTCATTATTTTACCTTTTTATTACCTTGTTGTTTTTCCTTTTGCTTTAATACTGAATTATCTTGATTTACAGTTAAAACACAAAACAGGAACAGGTCTTATTGTTAAAGCCTGGAAGTAGGGTAGGAAATTAGTGAATGAAGAATAGTGAGTTAAGAATAGTGAATAAAGAATAGTGAGTTAAGAATAGTGA
>JAOZUW010000054.1:15688-18851 GCA_029938465.1 Bacteroidales bacterium
TAAACCTTGAACTTTAAACCTTGAACTTTAAAGCCTAAACTTTGAACAAAAATCACCTCAACAACTGATAAATTTTACCGGGCATACATTTTATCACCCCTTCAAATTCCAGATGTAATAATGTAGCAGCTAATTTGCTACTAGGCATTTTACTTTCTATCATAATAAAATCAATTGCAGCTTGTTTTTCTTTTTCAAGGATATCCACAATCTTTTGCTCTTCGGGTTTTAGGTCTAAAAAGAGTTTGGGTTGAATATGTTTTGGTCGCTCTTTATTATCCCAACTCAATTGATACAAAAGATCATCGGCACTTTCTACTAGAGCAGCACGATTGGTTTTTATTAAAAAATTACAACCTTTGGAATATGGATCTTCTGGGCGTCCTGGAACGGCATATACATCTCGAGCATACGAATTAGCAATATCAGCAGTGATTAGGGAGCCACCTTTCTTTCCAGACTCAATCACTAAAGTAGCATCGGCCATTCCTGCAATAACACGGTTTCGTTGTGGGAAATTAAAAGCATCGGGCTTGGTGCCTGAGACAAACTCGGTGAGAATACCACCTTGTTGCTGCATTTCGTTGGATAATTTTTTATTGATATTTGGATATAAAGTATGTAGGCCATGTGCTAAAACACCCACGGTTGGAATATGATTTTTCACACAAGCTCTGTGTGTTCTGCTGTCGACGCCATAAGCCAATCCGCTGATGATCATAATACCAGCATCTTTTAGGCCTTGAACAAATTTATCGGTAATAAGTTTTCCTCTATCCGTAATATTTCTAGTACCCACAATGGCCAATATTCTATCGTGGTTAAGCACATCAGTTCCTTTGTAAAAAATCATTACCGGACTATCAATGGCTTGTTTTAAACGAAAAGGATATTGTTTGTCGTTAAAAAAATAAGCTTGAATATTCTCTTTTTCAATAAATTGAAGTTCTTTTTCAGCTTTAGAAAGTATTTTTTGAGTAGAAATGGCCTCTGCCAATTTACTTCCAATCCCTTCTATTTTTTCGAGATGAGATTTTTTTTGTTTAAAAACCCCTTCGGCACCACCGCAATAAGCCACTAGCTTTTTGCCATTGATACTGCCAATGCCAGGGAGTAAACTCACTCCTATTTCGTATATTAATTGTTGATTTGTTTTTTGCATCATTAAAAATGGATGTGCTAATTTAATCTTTTTTTAAAGAGAATCTCAATGTAAATTATTTTTCGCCTTGCAACAAATGTGCTATAGTAGCCACTTTTATATAGGATACTCCGGCGGCTCGTCCATAATTACCTGCAACAATAGTTACCAAATTATTTTCTCCAAATTCCTTCTTATGCATTAAATTATTTAAAGCTTTTTGTAGAAACATTTCGTGCGTTTTAGGTTTGTTCATATAATCAACATAAACGCCATAGGATAGCGCTAGCTTGCGCATTGTATGTTTGCTATAACATTGTGCATATATGGTATGTTTGCCGCGATAGGCTGCTAATGCTCTTATGCTTCTACCCGATGTAGTGTCAGAAATTATGGCTTTAACATCTAAGTCTTCAGAAGTTTCAATAGCTGATTTTATTAAATGAGCAGACACTAAACCATTCTGATCAAAAGGGATTATTGATTCGCGCATCAATACTTTTATTTGCAGATTTGATTTATAAGTATGGATGTTACCCTCTACTTCTTTGGCAATTTTCTTCATCATAGCTACTGATTCGGCAGGGTATTTACCATAAGCTGTTTCGCCACTAAGCATTATGGCATCTGTGCCATCATAAATAGCATTGGCTACATCATTTACTTCGGCTCTGGTAGGGCGCGGGTTTTCGATCATAGAATGCAGCATTTGCGTAGCTACAATTACAGGACGACGTTTTTTAATGGCCAATTCTACTATTCTTTTTTGTACACCTGGTAATTTTTCAGGGGATATTTCAATGGCCAAATCACCTCGAGCTACCATTACTCCATAGCTTTCGTCCAGGATATCTTCAATATTTGCAACACCTTCTTCGTTTTCTATTTTAGCTATAATTTTTATGGAGCTATTTTTCTCATCCAATATTTTTTGAACTGCTTGAATATCTTCTTTTTTTCGTACAAAAGAATGGGCGATAAAATCTAGATCCTGCTCAATTGCAAAATGGATAAAATCTATGTCTTTGGCCGATAATGCCGGTAATTGAATATGTGCTTTTGGAATATTTACGCTTTTCTTAGCCTGAATCACTCCGTTATTCATGACTCTACATTCCAAATAATTTTCGTATTTATTTTCTACAAGAAGTTCCAAAGCTCCATCATCTATGAGTATTTTACTTTCTTTGGGCACATCCTTTACAAAGTTTTTATAATTAACCTGAATCATTTTTTCATTGGAATCTTCTGGTAATTCTCCGCTTAATTTTATTATTTGCCCTTCTTTTACAATAATTTCGTTGTCTAAAGGACGAGTGCGAATTTCAGGGCCTTTAGTATCTACCAGGATGGCAATTTTTTCAGAAACCTTTCTGATATTTTCAATCACTTTTTTGGCACCTTCAAAACTAGCGTGAGCTGTATTTATGCGTACTACATTTATTCCATTATCAAAAAGTTCTCTTAAAAAATCCACATCACATTTTAAATCGGATATGGTAGCTACTATTTTTGTTTTCTTTCGCATATGTTTATTTTTTTCATAGCAAAAATACTAATCTTATTCTATTTCTAAGGTGGAGGCTTATGAATTATTGTTTATTTTTCTTTAATTGTTGGAAACGTCTATTGCATTCAAATTTCTTAAACTAATGCTAATGCCTGAAAAAATAATATCTTTACATATGAAATGGGAAATAGGTCTATTTGATATGCATATTTACTTTTTATGGAAGGAGATCTCTTGCAAATATCTCAAGTCCGTTAAGCCGTATATTCAGTACTATATAACAGATATGCAACGATATGAAAATATGTAAATATAGAAGAAATAAATTCAATATAAACATACACATTATGCACAAGCAAAAAAAACATCACTAATGACGAAAATGCAAGTTAATATTAATTTTCGTCAATAATGTATTATCTTTGCCTCAAAATAGTAGTATGATAGAAAGAAAAATATATCTAAAACGGCTAAGGCAACTCAAAGACCAGAATTTAATAAAAGTTATTACT
>JAOZUW010000249.1 GCA_029938465.1 Bacteroidales bacterium
TCTAGCCCCTAATCTATGCCCCGTATTTACGGGCTTTGAGAGCCCTTAGGGGCTGAACTTATTTTCTAGCCCCTAGAATAGCCCCTAGAGAAAACCCCTATATAACGAGGTTTGCTCTATATTTAGGGGCTAGAACCTCTTTTTTTGTTTATTCTATGGAGAAATAACGCTCTCCCATAACCTTTCGCCCGTGTACTGGTTTCCCCTCTTTTTGCTCAAACATATTCACATCAAGCCCTCTCATTTTTTTCATAATGGCACGGGTTGGAACTGCATCATCATTATCATTATGAGTAGCATTGAAAAGGTGGGTAATCTCTTGCGTTGAAATATCTCCACGGTTAAAGATGGTTCCTAACTCTTCCAATATAGAAATATCCTCTGTTTGTAAATGGAAGTAATCCAAATCTTTTGCTTTAATTGCTGTTAGGAATAGAGAGTATCTATCATTGGTACTCTGAACAATATTTCTTTTCGCTGGAGTATCGAGAGCTTTATCATAGAGAGCCCAATCAACTTTATAGGATTTCAACATAACTGCAAAATCTGTGAGTTCTGATTTAATCTCTCTAACAACTGCTCTTGTATCCCACCCAGCTTTTTTGATGTTCCCAGCTGTTTGGAAAACTGTAAATCTCCTATCGGTTACAGATATTTCAAGAGGGCTCACTTCATTTGATGTTATGAGAATATTTCCAAAAATCTCTGTGGCAACTGCATCTTTATTTTTTGCCTCCATTTGAACCAGCCTATCAGTAATCAGAACCTTTATGAAGTTGATAACTGCTCTCCTAGTTTTTCCATCGTGTGCAATCTCGTTGAGGTTAAAGAATAGCTTTTCTCCTATCCATCCTTTAAAGTGAGAATTGAGCCTATCATCATCAACGGTTACAGTAAAATCCTCTCCAAATAAGGGGGCTATAATCTGCTCCATAAAGAGCCCTTTTCCTGTTCCCTCTGCTCCTCTAAGTACGAGAGCAACATCAGAGGTTTTGAGCGTTTGTAGGAACCCAGCCAGCCAGTTAATAACCCATTGATAGTGAACCTCATCATAGTTGCATAAATGCAGAATGAGTTTCTTTATAGTTGGGGTTTCTGTGAACTCTCCAGGGTGCATCTGTAAATATGAAGAGGGCTTGAATGATGTTCTATTCGTTACCCCGTTTTCCTCATAAAATTCATTCAGTGCAAAAGGTGTGAACCTACCCATCACCATATAAATATCATTGTTAGCAATATCGGGCTCTATGGCATTTTCACCCGTTCCAGTTCCTTTAAATAATAGAACTGAACTCCTATCAAGAAAATTGGATAGAACTATCTTGGCTTTATCGTTTGCCAACTTTGAGGGTTTCTCACTTGAGCATCTTCTAAAGTAAATCTCCCCAGCTGGATTAATCCAGAGAGCTCCACCGTTTGCATCAATAGATTTGAGAGTAGGATTGTTTTCTGCTCCCTTTTTTATCCAGTTGTTTTGTTGGAACTTAGAAAAATCAATAACTTTGGGTTGGTTCCTCAATCGTTCAGCCAGTTTATTTGCATCAAACATCGGAACCCCCTTTTATTATTTCATCTTCCAGCATTTGCAGAACCGTTGGAGCATCTTGAACCTCATTCACAAAATCTCTAAAATCA
>JAOZUW010000250.1:0-1063 GCA_029938465.1 Bacteroidales bacterium
TTTCTCAAAATCAATCATGAATTAACTCTATTTAAAACAAAGATAAGATTTTATCCCTGGGAGTATATCCAGCTCTTACCTTAGCAAAGGCTAGAAAAATGAGAGAAAAGTTCCGAGAGCAGATAGCAAACGGAATCAATCCAGCCGAGGTTAAAAAAACCGAAAAGAAAAAACAGAATGCACTTGATGAGAAAAATATCAATACTCTCAAAAAAGTTATAGATGATAGTTTGGCAAAAAGAAACACCCTAACCGATAACTATCTAAAAAGATTGAGAGGTGCATTTGATAACGATGTTATTCCATTTATAGGAAAAAAACCTATTGAGGATATTACTAAAGCAGAAATAATTGAGGTACTGGAACGGGTGGAACAACGGGGAGCCATTGAGAGTGCTCACAGATTACTTACCCAGCTGAACCGAGTATTTAAATTTGCACTCAATAAAGATTACATTGAGAAAAATATTTGTGAGAATATTGATAGAGGGGAAACTCTCAAAACTGCAATAAAGAAACCTCTCCCAACTATTACAGATGAAAAAACGATTAACATTCTACTCAATATGATTGATGGATATAGTGGAGATTTCTCAACGAGAATGGCTTTAACTCTATTACCTTATGTTGCAGTACGCCCAGCAAATATTAGGGAGATGGAATGGAATGAGATTGATTTCCAAAAAAAGATTTGGGTTATTCCATCCTCCAAGATGAAAGGTGATAGTACATTCAAGGCAAACAGTGCAAACAGCCACTCTACACCTTTAACGGATAGAGCTATAGAAATACTCAAAGAGGCTCAAAAGTTGAGCAGTGATGAGAAATATGTTTTTCCCTCTAATCTCCATAAGGGTTCCCCGATGAGTGATAATACTTTGAGGAGAGCACTCCATAGAATGGGTTTCCCAAAAGAGGAGATGGTTCCCCACGGGTTCCGAGCTATGTTTTCCACTATCTCAAATGAGCACATTAGGGAGCACGGGGTACACCCTAAAGTTATAGATATACAACTGGCTCACTCTGCAAAAGGTAAAGTTGAGGGTTCATACAATAGAGCTGT
>JAOZUW010000250.1:1073-1635 GCA_029938465.1 Bacteroidales bacterium
TGGTGGAGTGATTATCTTGATGGTGTAAAGGAGCAGAAATGAGTTTTACTTTAACGGATGATACAAGTTTCTATGAAGTGAGGGATTTTCTAATTAAAAGAGATGCAACCCTCTTTACGGAAAAACAGATTAAATATCTTTCAGAAAAAAATCTCCTTGTAGATTTACAAGTGCTAAAGGGGTGGGATGCCTATAATGTAATGAGGGCTCTTTTGGATTTAATCAGTAAATTTAATTATAAAAAAGCTCCCACAATAAAAAGAGAAAAGCCAAACAAAAGAAGAGATGCCCATCTAAAAAAGATACAAAGTTATAAAAAATTTCTCTGTTCTATATATAGGGAAACATATGTGCATAAAGGTGTAGCGTATGGGAAATATGAAATGATTGGCATTAATGCTCCAGAGTATGCACATCAACACTATAACCACTTGCTAGAACTAGAGAAAAGCATAGAAGATAAATCAACCTTAGAGGGCTCTCGTTATTATGCACCACCCCCAAAAATCACTAAAAAAGATTTTAAAGATTTCTTTGATGAAGTAAGAGAAATCTATAAAAT
>JAOZUW010000170.1 GCA_029938465.1 Bacteroidales bacterium
ATATTGGTAAAAACATTTTTACAGGAATAGTTTTAAAAAAATATGGATTTTGTAGTGCTGGAATGTTTATTTTTAGAAGAGTGCATATTATTAATTGAGAAATATATTGCTATTAGAAACTAAGAAAATGAAATATTATATGAAAGATGGCATTTAGATTAAGTAGTCACCCCTAAAAAACCAAAACACTGCCCTAGAATAGGAACTTTAGAAGTGATAAAACTGTGTAATAGTCCCCAATAAACATAGTAAAACAGGCTACTTCCCGGTCGAAACAGGTGTTAAAATTGCTTCCACGTTCTCCTAAAAATTTACCCTATCTTTTTACCTACAAAAAATATCCTGATTTAGAGATTCCGAATACAACAAACCATTTGGATGGAGGACTCTTTGTACCTATGAAAATGCTACTAAAAATTCATCGTGGTATTGGCATTGAGATGAAGAAGAAATTGATTGTTGATTATTTGGAAAATATAGGGAAATAGCAACCCGAATTCTTACTTTAACTCAGAAAAAATAATACATTTCTTTACATATGTAAAAAATATAGGTATACTTAATGTTAGTTACATAAATAGGAATATGCAATGTACAAGCGTTCTGATGTAGATGCAGTAAACTTTTTAATAATAGGATAGCACATGAAATTAGTTGATAATAATAAAGATAAGAGAATCGCATTTTTTTCATTTGCTGATATTGATAATTTTGGTGATATTCTTTTTTCTCATATATTTAAAATGGAAGTAGAGAAGCGTATTAAAAATGTGGTTATAGATTTCTATTCTCCATCAGATTTTAGTGTTGAGGGCATTAATTATAATGCGTATTCTCGAAAAGAAGTTGAGTCAAAAAACTACGATGCTCTAATTGTTTTTGGTGGTGAAGTGATTCATCTTTTTGATGAAAGAACATGGAAACCCATATATGCGAAAAATAATAAAATTATAAAAAGTAATTTACCCTCTGATACTATTTTTGATTGGGTAGAAATTAAAAATACATTCAAAGCTTGGATATCTGTTGGAGTCAGACCTATTGAGAATGATTTAGATTCTAAAAAGATTATTGAAACAGTTGAAAAATTAGATTTTGTATCTACACGAGGTATTTTATCTAAGAAAATTCTGGAAAATTTAGAATTACAAAATAATAATACCCAAATTGAAATAACGCCTGATATGGGCTGGTTGTTCTATAAACTATTAGATTATAAAAATATAAATGGAAAGTTCTACAAAGCATTAACTAATTCCTCAGAGTATTTAGTTTTTCAAATTAATAATATAAACCAAAATGAAGCAAAACAAATTGGAAATTATTTGTTAAATTTTCAAATTGAAAATAATTGTAAAGTAATTTTATTACCTGTTATCCGACCTTGGGAAGATTTTAAATATCTTGAATTAATTAATCAAGCCACAGAAAACAAGTTGACGCTACTACCTAATAATTTATCAATATTAGAAATAGCCGACATATTAATTCATGCTAAATATATTTTATCATCTTCATTACATGCTTCTATAACGGGTCTGTCAGCAGGTGTTCCTTCAGCGATAATTAATAAATGGCAAGGGTCAAAACTTCAAGATATTTTTGGACATCAGTTTAGGTTACATATGTTAAGGCATAAATTGTCTGATATACCTTATTTATTGGATCAACTAAAAATGGAACATTTATATTCTAAAAATATGTTAGAATCTTATTCTAAATTCATGAATATTAGATTAGAAAAAACTTTTGATTTGATTATAGAAAAAATAGTAAACTATAAATGAAATTAATGTTTCATTTTTTAATAAATGACCAATAATTATAATAGGTGAAAGAAGTGTAGTGGAATGACCCCTATAACCTAGACACTTTCCAATTCAGTAAAAGCCTCATTTTTAGAAGTTCTAATATTATACCTTCTTTCAAATTCATTAGGTGAAATATTGATGTGCCAACACTTATTCAGACAGGGGAGGTTAAAGATTCCCAGTTAAAATAAAAGAATAAGTGAGGAACAGATGAAACACACAAGAGAGTTTAAAGAATCAGCTATACAGCTGGTTCTAAATAGTAACGAAGAGATAAAAACTATAGCTCAAGACTTGGGCATGAATCACAAGACCCTTTATAATTGGGTCTATAACTTCTTGGTGGTGCTTTTTTTATACAAAATTGCTCTTCTTGGTACCTTTTTACAGAAAATAGAATCCAAAGAGAGGCACAAATATGCTGATCTCTATCTACTTTGGTTTAGTGTGTGGTAGAATTAGAGATAGTAAAATTGAATCGTTGCCTTGAAATGTGTTTTTCAGGGTTGACTAAGTAGCAAAGTAATATAGATACATAGATTTCAGGAGAAACAAATGATTAAAGTAACAAAAACATATTTACCAAACAAAGAAAAATATCAAAAGTATGTTGATAAAATTTTTGAAAGCAGTTGGATCACTAATAATGGACCATTGGTAAAAGAACTCGAAATAAGATTAGCTGAATATCTTGGTGTAAAGAACATAATCTTGGTAGCAAATGGTACTGTGGCCCTGGAAATAGCATATAGAACCTTAGGTCTGAAAGGCTATGTGATCACGACACCTTTTTCTTTTGTAGCCACAACAAGTTCGTTAGTTACTAATGGCTTGCATCCGATCTTTGCCGATATCGATCCTCGCACTTTAAATATGGATACTAATAAGATAGAAGAATTGATAACACCTAACACATCGGCCATCGTTCCGGTGCATGTTTTTGGAAATGCTTGTGAAGTTGAGGCTATTGGTGAGATAGCAAAAAAACATGATCTAAAAGTGGTGTATGATGCGGCCCATGCTTTTGATGTGAAATATAAGGGTGTGAGCATATTGAACTATGGTGATATTTCAACGTTGAGTTTTCATGCAACCAAACTTTTTCATACGATAGAGGGGGGTGCATTGATCATTAATGATGACAGCTTGGTCAAAAAAGCAAGATACCTCATAAACTTCGGTATAGAAAGTCCAATGTCCATCCCGGAACTTGGAACCAACGCAAAGATGAATGAGTTTGAAGCTGCTATGGGATTGTGTATGCTTGATGAGATGGAAGATATCTCAAAAAAGAGAAAAGCTGTTTACGAGAGATACGAGAAAGAACTAAGGGGATTAGTAGAAATACCTGCCCAAAATCTTCATTCAACTCAAAACTATGGGTACTTTCCTGTTGTTTTAAAAAATGAAGAGCAGACATTGGCGCTGGAACAGGCACTGAATGAAAAAGAAATTTTCCCACGAAGATATTTTTATCCTTCTCTTGATACATTGAAGTATATCGAACCGAAGCAATACTCTCCAGTTTCAAGAGATATATCCAGTCGGATTTTGGTATTACCACTGTATCCTGAGCTAGAAGAAAAAGATCAAATGAATATTATTAACATTATTAAGGAGAACTCTGGTATTTAACCTCTTCAGATCCAAAAATTACAACTTTTTTCTTTCACTTTAAAAAAATTGCATTTCAGCTTTAAATTTTGCTGAATAAGTGTTGGCATATTAATATTTAAGAGCTTTAGAACTAAATTACTATACAATATCAATACAATAGAGTAAAGATTGGAATCTATGGATCCAGTTAAGAGAACAACATTATTTTAAGGAAACAAATGAGTAAAAAAATTAATGTATTAATTTTCCCCTGCGGTGCTGTTTCCGCTGTGGAAATCTATGAATCTTTAAAATATTCAATACATACCAAAGTATATGGTGCTTCAAGTGTCGAAGATTATGGAAGATTGAAATTTGATAATTATATAGGTGGGGTTCCCAATATTAATGATAACTCCTTTGATGAAACTTTTTCAGAGATAATAAAAGATAATGATATTGATGTTGTGTTTGCAACACATGACTCTGTACATAAATATTTATCAGAGAAAGCGAGTAGTTTTGATTGTTACCTGGTTAATGGAAACCAAAACTCTTCTAAAATAGCAAGAAGTAAAAAGCTAACATATAATAAATTCAAAGATAAAAACTGGGTACCAAAGCAATATGATGGAACCAAGAATATACAGTCCTGGCCTGTTATTTGTAAACCAGATTTTGGGCAAGGAGCACAAGGTGTAACTATCTGTCAAGATGGTTTACAACTAGAGTCAGCCATGAAAAAAGTAGAATATCCCGTTATTGTAGAGTACTTACCAGGAGAGGAATTAACAGTTGATTGTTTTACTGATCGTAATGGTAAATTAATATGGGTTGGTGCAAGGACAAGGGAACAAGTTAAAGCTGGAATCACTATGAAGTCTAAACTTGTAGACTATGATAAGGATATCGATACGATAGCAGGAGATATTAACTCTGGACTTACTATGAGAGGTCCGTGGTTCTTTCAAATAAAAAAAGATATAAATAATAATTGGAAACTTTTGGAAATTTCTTCCAGAATGGCTGGGACGATGGTTGCGCAAAGAGCATGGGGTGTCAATTTAGCATTGATGGCAATACAGGATTTTTTAGAAAGAGATCTAGTAACATTGCATAACAAAAAGATTAAAGGAATTGAGAGGTCAATTATTACTAAATTTGATTTTGACCATGACTTCAATAAGGTATATATAGACTTTGATGATACTATTATAATAAATAACCATGTAGAACCAATGGTGATAGCTTTTATTTTTGAAATGATAAAAAGAGGAAAAGAAATAATACTAATCACTAGACATGAAAATGATATTTATTTAACATTAGAAAGAGTAGGTATATCTAAAAATATTTTTACTGATATTATTCATTTGAAGAATAAAGAATTAAAGTCCAACTATATAACAGAGGACTCCATCTTTGTTGATAACCATTTTCCCGAGAGAATGGAAGTATATAAAAATAAAAATATACCAGTATTTGATGTCGATTCCCTTACATTTTTTATAGCGTAAAAATAGTAGAGATATGAAATATTATTTATCTATTTGTAGGGCAGGGCAGAAGTGATTAGTTGTCTCCAAAAATGAGCCCTTAACGTCATAATTTCGACAAAATTAGTATTAATTACAGACTACTTTCCTGTCGAAATGCGACAAATGATTTTTATCTTTAAATAAATTAATTTTATATATAATAGCATAAGAATAAATATCCAAGAAATCTTGGTAAAATACACAAGAAGGTTTTTTCAAATATGTTTAATATGATATTTTCTATTTTGTTTATACAAATTTTTCAAAATACTATAAATGAATAGTTTAAAGGCACAGGGAGTACAAGCTTTCCTTTGGGACTTTTTTGGAAAAATGACCAAATTTGGAATGGGTTTTATAGTTTCCATCTTTCTTGCACGCTTACTGGAACCGTCAGACTTTGGTTTGATTGCAATGGTCATGGTGATCATCGGTATGG
>JAOZUW010000171.1 GCA_029938465.1 Bacteroidales bacterium
GGGGCTATTATATGTGAGATGTATTTCAGAACCCCCAGAGTGGGGTTCTATGTAGTATGTTTTATAAATAAAACCTAATAATGTTGACGTTTTCTATAAGTAGTGTGCAGCAGATTATGTGATACATGACTTAATGGTTCTTTTAAGAACTCGGCATATATTTTCTTAATCTCTGGGTTTTCGTGCGATTTACGAAGACTCATACTCATATCTTCTTCGTAAATTGCTGCTACACGTTTTTTCCTTATTTCCTCGTTGGTAGGGATAGGCTGACCACCGCCACCAATACATCCTCCAGGACAAGCCATAATTTCGATAAAATGATAGGGCGAATCGCCAGAAGCAATCTGTTCCATTACTTTACGAGCATTGATTAAACCATGAGCTACTGCTACGCGTAAATCAACACCTTCTAAGAACGACCACTCCGGGAGGGCTCCTTCTATATGGATAGTAGCCTCGCGAATACCTTCCATACCTCTTACGGCTTCAATATTCATGTTTTCGAAAGGAACTTCTTTTCCTGTAATAAGCTCATAAGCAGTACGTAATGCAGCTTCCATAACGCCGCCTGTAGCACCAAAAATAACTCCAGCACCAGTAGATTCTCCCATAATGCTATCATAGGTAGACTCTTCCAGGTCTAAGAAATTTAAACCAGATTGTCGAATCATATGACCCAATTCCCTGGTGGTTAATCCAGCATCAATATCCTGATAACCGCTATCTTTCATTTCTCTTCGGTTGGCTTCAAACTTTTTAGCAGCGCATGGCATAATGGCTACACTTACGATATCCTTAGGATCTAATCCTTTTTTATCGGCATAATAAGTCTTGGCAAGAGCACCAAACATTTGTTGTGGTGATTTACAAGTAGATAAATGACCTAAGTGCTCAGGGAAAAGATGTTCTGCAAATTTTACCCAACCTGGAGAACAAGAAGTTATCATAGGTAGCTTTACTGTATTATCTTTATCTACTAAGACTTTTTTTAATCGAGATAATAATTCTGTTCCTTCTTCCACAATGGTTAAATCTGCTGAAAAGTCGGTATCCAATACAGAGTCTACACCTAAACGACGCATAGCAGTCACCATTTTTCCGGTTACTCTTGTTCCAACAGGATAACCTAGCATTTCACCAAGAGCCACTCGTACCGATGGGGCGGTATTCATAATCACATGCTTTGTGGGATCTCCAATAGCTTCCCAAACCTCATCAAAATAGCGTCTTTCGGTTAGCGCACCTGTAGGACAGCGATTTACGCATTGTCCGCAATTGGTACAAACCACATCTTTTAAAGGTAGATCATGGAAAGTGCTTATTTTCATATCTTGTCCTTTATGACTTACCGTAAGGGCGTTTACATGTTGCAATTCAGAACATGTTCTTACGCAGCGTTGGCACCTCACACATTTGCTATCATCTTTTTCAATAGACCATGAGGAGCGATCCACTTCGATATTTGGTTTTAAAATACTCAAATAACGGTTATTATCGATATTATATTCTGCTGATAATTCTTGCAACTCGCAGTTTGTGCTTCTATAACAAGTAGTACATTGCGTATTGTGCTCAGATACCAACATGGCTATAATATCCTTGCGGGCATTTCGCACCTTTGGTGTGTTGGTTCGTATTTCCATGCCATCTTGAGCCGGAATAGCACAAGAGGCTTGTAGGGCTTGGTTACCTTCTACTTCAACAACACAAACGCGACAATTACCCGCAACACATAAATCTTCGTGATAACAAAGCGTTGGAATCTTTACGTTTATCTTCTTTGCTGCATCTAGAATAGTTTTTCCTTTTTCTATCTGAACTTTTTTTCCGTCGATGCTTATATTTATTTTAGACATTGTTTTTCCTTTCTTATAAAATTAATAAATCATCTCCTCACGGAAGTTCGTAACTATTGATGAAAAAGAATTGGCTACCGATTGTCCTAATCCGCATTTAGAAGCTATTTTCATGGTGTCAGTAAGCTTCATAAGTTGATCTAGATAATCAGAAGGCATGTCGCCTTTTTTAACAGCAGCAATTCCTTTTATTAATTGTTGAGTTCCTATTCTACAAGGTGTGCATTGACCACAAGATTCTTCAGCAAAAAATTCCAAATAATCATTTAGGATATTATACATGGATCTTGTAGAGTTAAAAACCATCATAGAGCCCCCTGTGGGAATGCCTTCGAAACCAATTATAGTTTCATTAAATTGCTTGCGAGGCACACAAAATCCTGATGCACCTCCTACTTGCACCGCTTTGGTATCGCCATCACCAAATTCTTTTACAAAATCGGCCACGTTTAGCCCTAATTCTAATTCATGTATTCCAGCTTTTGGAGTATCGCCTGATACCGAAAACACTTTGCTACCTCTGGAGTCGTTTGTACCCAGTTTTTTAAATTCATCAACCCCTATATTGATGATCATTGCTGTATAAACAAGGGTTTCCACATTGTTAATTACAGTAGGTTTGCCGTTATAACCTATTTTGGTTGGAAAAGGTGGTTTGTTTCGGGGTTCGCCGCGCATACCTTCCATGGATTCAAATAAAGCAGTTTCCTCTCCACAGATGTAAGCACCACTGCCTGAGCGGATATAAACGGCAAAATCTAAGCCTATCTTGCTCAAGCTGTTGTTGAATTTATCTATTGTTTCGTTTAAAGGTTTTAAAAGAAAATTGTATTCGCCTCTTAAATAAATAATACCTTCTTTTGCGCCAATGGCATAGGCGCAAATTGCCATTCCTGATAATACTTTATTAGGAACAATATCGAGTATTTCCCTGTCTTTAAATGTTCCAGGTTCGCCTTCATCAGCATTGCAGATGACATATTTATCATTTGATTTTTCTTCTTTTGCGAACTTCCATTTCATACCTGTGGGAAATCCCGCACCTCCACGTCCTCGTAATCCGCTTTCAATTATTGAAGAGATTACTTCATCTGGAGTCATTTGTAAAGCCTTTTTGACTACGCTGATAGGTTCGCAACCTTTGCACTCAAAAATTAAGTCTACGCGTTTAAATTTTTTTGATACCATTTTTTATAGTTTTAGGGCTTGTTACTAACAATATTTCTCTATTATTTCCACAACTTCTTCTGGGTCTAATTCGGGGTAAACATCATCGTTTACTAGCATAACGGGTCCTTTATGACACCAGCCTAAGCAATTAGCAGCCAGCATGGTAAACTTTCCGTTACGAGTAGTTTCTCCCTCTTTGATTTTAAGATGATCTTCAAGTACCTCTACTATTTTCTGCTTACCTTTCATTTTACAAGTAATGGTTTTGCATATTCTAATAATGTTTTCTCCTCGAAACTCTGTGTCCAGAAAAGAATAGAATGAAGCCGTTCCGTATACATCGGCAGAAGATAAATCCAATGCTTTTGCTATGGCAATCATAGCCACATCTGACAGAAAATGCTCCTCTTTCACCACTCCTTGTAATACTGGTAACAAACTGTTTCTACATACGCCATGTTTAGTAACCAGCTGTTCTACTAATTTTTCTGTATTAGCCATATTGTGTTGATTTTGAGTATTGTTAATATAATAACAAATATATGTAATCAAGTGTTAATATAATAACATATATTGGTTGTTTGCGAAATTTATAGGCATTCTAAATAGTAAAAGCTTATAGTGTACAGAAAATCAACTATATATAATTATTTAGGAGCCTTATTTAGAAACTATAACGGTTTTTAAAATTTATTTAATAGGCAAATAAGTTGAAATATTTTAGGTGATATACTTATATTACAAAAGGTTTTTCTAGCTTTCTCTTCAAATAGAATAATATCTTTGTGCTTTAAAAAACTGGTGCAAACATTAATTAAAATAATTAGAAGATGAAAAAATTTGTCTCCTTACTAATGTGGATGATACCCATATTTATTTTCGCACAAGAAAACAAAAAGGATCCTATTGTAGATTTCATATGGTCGGGTTTTGTAAAAGCGGATTATATTTATGATAGTAGACAAAATTATGAAGGAAGAGAAGGGTTTTTTATTGCATATCCAAAACCTATAGAGTTAGATGCTAATGGACTTGATAAAAACGCATATGCATCCGCCAATCAGTATGGCATGACTACTCGATTAGGATTAACAGCCTCTGGTCCGGAAATATTTAATGCAAAAAGTTTAGCATATATTGAGGGTGATTTCACTGGTCCCAGCAATGCACATAATAATGCTTTCAGGTTGCGCCACGCCTATATTCACTTGCAGTGGGAGAAGACTAGTTTATTAATGGGGCAATATTGGCATCCTTTAAATGTTCCAGAAATGTTGCCGGTTGTGCTTTCTTTAAATACAGGAGCACCAATGCATGCTTTTTCACGTGGACCTCAAATACGGATTACACAAAAAACAGGACCTATTAATTGGGTAGCTGTAGCTTATGCACAGCGCGATTATGCCAGTAATGGCCCAGCAGGAGTGAGTAGTATTTATTTACGAAATGCTATCATTCCTGATTTAAGCTTACAAATGCAGATTAGAAACAGAAACTGGTTCTCGGGATTAGGCATTAATTATAAAAAGCTTGATTTTCGTTCTTATACTATTGATGATCAACTGCTTCATGATGATGTTTCTTCTTTAGCCATCACTGCTTTTGTGAAACATGAATCTGAAAAATGGGATATTCGTGTGCAAAGCATTTTAGGGCAAAATTTATATGATCATTTAATGCTTGGAGGTGTTGCAGTGACGGAAATCGATAGCATAAATGCCTTTATTCAATATGGTACTATATCTTCATTTTCTACATGGACCAGTATTTATTATAAATTCGGAAAACTTAAAATAGGTGTTTTTGGTGGTTACACTAAACCGATTTCCTTAGATTATAGTCCAGAGGGACCAACCTATGCTCGTGGTAGCAATATCAATGAAATATATAGAATAAGCCCACAATGGTATTATAAAATTAAGAATTTGATTATTGCCAACGAATGGGAATATACAGTGGCTTCCTATACTTTTCCTTCAGAAAATGGTGAGTTCCCTGAAAATTGCGAGGTGCGTAATCTAAGATTTACATTCTCGCTTATCTATATGTTTTAGCATGGAAAATACTTTAATAATTAGAAGCTTATATTGGGTTACTTCCGGTTCGAATACTTAATTGTTACTGTAGGCTTCCCGTAATTTGGGACCATTCATAATCCCCAATTCTATAAACCATTAAAAGAGCCGAGTAAGTCGTTGAACGGCTAGAGCAGAACCAAAAGGACTATCATTATCTGCATGAATTTGCTGAAGGATACTATATTTTCTAAAAACCTTTGTAAACTTGGCTTTAGATAACTTTAAGGTT
>JAOZUW010000055.1 GCA_029938465.1 Bacteroidales bacterium
ATATAAAGAGGATTATTAATTAATCCGTAAATGCTGTGTAATAATATTTAACTAAGAAAGAATGAAATAGGAATTAATAAAATACACTTATATTTCAAAAATGACCCCTATAAAATTTTTAGCTTACACACTTTAGGTGATAGTATCACTTTTTCATTTGACCTTTAAATATTATTGGAATAATTGATCTTTGTGTCTTTTGTGATAACTTTGCGTAACTTTGTGCCAAAACCCACAAACCAAACAAGGTAAAGTGAGTTATTACACAAACAACCTCTTCCTTTAAAACAAATATGTATTTAGTAAAAACGCCCATACTCCTTTCAAAAATGACTAGCCGTTCTTTGGTCTGGAATATAAAAACATCAGAGAAAAAAATCTTCTTAACTTTTGATGATGGACCCACAGAAGAACTAACTGAAAACATATTAAGCATACTAAAAGACTACAAAGCCAAAGCCACTTTTTTCTGTGTCGGTGAAAATGCGAAAAACTACCCTTTGCTTATGCAAAAAATACAATTAGCAGGGCATACTATTGGCAACCATTCCTATAACCACTTAAATGGGTGGAAAAGCACTACAAATGATTATAAAGAAAACATAGAAAAAGCTTCAAAACATATAGCTTCCATCTTATTTCGCCCTCCTTATGGACGAATCAATTATTCACAAATAAAACAACTGAAAACCGAATATAAAATAATAATGTGGTCTTTATTAAGTGGTGATTTTGATGTAAAAATAAGTCCTCAGCAGTGCTATGATAATGTATTACAATCTAGAGCTGGAGATATAGTAGTATTTCATGATAATATAAAAGCACAAGAAAAAGTGTTGGAGGTATTACCTAGATATCTAAAATACTTTTCTGAGCTTGGTTTTGAATTTTGTAGATTGGATTTATAAATAATAAAAATAATGTACATTTGCTCAGTAAAAATTTTGCTTTGAAAACTAAGAACCTTTATATATTCATTATTTTTGTTGCTTTAGGGTTTATTCTCCAGCAATGTGCTAATCCTGGGCCATTAGGCGGAGGTCCAAAAGATGAAGATCCTCCTGTTTTTTTAGGCAGCGAGCCTGTAAAATATAGCCGAAATAGTACACCCAGAAAAGTAATAATGGAATTTGATGAGTTTTTGGTAATCAAGGATTTAAACCAAAATCTTATTATTTCTCCACCACTAAACGAAGATCCTGAAATAAAACTTAAAGGTAAAAAAGTGCTTATAAAAAATCATAAAGATTTAGTTTATGATTCCAACACTACCTATACCTACTATTTTGGTAATGCAATCTGTGATTTGCATGAAGAACTGCCCATTCAGAATTTTGAATTTGTTTTTAGCACTGGCTCTTCTCTTGACAGCTTAAGCATTAGAGGCCAAGTGCTTAATGCTAGATATTTAACACCAGAAGAAGGCGTTTATGTTTGTTTATATAAAAAAAACATGAATGATACTATAGCTTTCGACAGCTTGCCTTATTTTGTGAGACCCTATTATGTTTCACGAACAAATGCTGATGGAGAATACCAATTAAATAATATCAGAGCCCAAGAATATTTAACCTTTGCTGTTAAAGATGCGAATAACAATTATTTTTTCGATATGCCCAACGAAGAAATTGCCTTTATAGATTCTTTATTGCTACCACAAGAAGTATTGGATTATATACCTGATACTATTCCTATTGATACCTCTAAATATGAATTAATGGACAGCTTATGGAAGTATCATTCCTATACAATGATTGATAACAACACTGATCTTTTTATGTTCTCACAGGACGACTCCATACCCAAGTTATTAGAAAGTTTAGTGTTTGAAAATCAACGTATAGATTTCTTTTTTAAGTTCCCCATTCGTGACTCCGTACATATTCGTTTGCTTAACGATAGCATACCTTTGGATTGGCATAAAAAAGAGTTTTCAAAAAACAAAGACACATTAATGCTTTGGCTCACACGTATTCCTCATGATAGTTTATATCTTGAATTGAGAGTTGATACTATTCAAGCTGATACTATAGGTTTTCTTGTAAAAAAACCTGCCCCGGAGAAGAAAATAAATAGGCGTAAAAACAAAAAGAAAGACAAGAAGGAGAAAAAGGACAAAATTGTTATTAAATATAAATCTAATGCTTCAAAAACTTTGGCCTATTTTAAAGATCTGGATTTGGAATTTGAAACACCACTTAAGTATGCTAATCTCGACAATATCATTTTGATTGAAGATTCTGTAGAAGTTTCACCCGAGATACAATTTACAGATAGTTTACAACGCAAATTACGCATCTCGTATGAATGGAAGCAAGAAACTAAATATAAGTTTATTTTGCCACAGGAGGCATTATCAGATCTCTTTGGCGTAGAAAATGATTCTATTATTATTAGTTTTAACACCACAATGGAAGATTCATATGGTAATCTAAATATGAATCTGCAATTTGAAGACACACTGATTTCACCTGTATTGCTGTTATTGGTTTCGGGAGAAGCTGATAAAGAAAAAATTGTTCAAAAACACCGAATAACTACAGATACTTTATTAAGCTTTGCAAATATCAATGAAGGAGATTACTATGTAAAGGCTATTATTGATTATAATGACAATGGCAAATGGAATACTGGGCATTTTGGTCTTAAGCGACCTGCAGAACCTGTTTATTACTTTGAGAAAACCATTAGCTCAAAAGCAGGATGGGATATTGAAGAATCATGGACACCTACTGATAAGGATAGAAAAAGACCCCTTAAGATAGAGAAAGAAAAGGAAGAAAAAAAGGATAATAAGAAAGGCTCTTCCTTTGGCATTTAGTTTTAAACATTGAAACGAATATTGATGATATCTCCATCTTGCACTTCGTAATTTTTTCCTTCTATCAATAATTTTCCTTTATCACGACAAGCTGACTCAGAGCCATTATTATCTACAAAATCAGTATAATGCATCACTTCGGCACGAATAAACCCTCTCTCTAAATCACTATGAATAACACCAGCAGCTTCGGGTGCTTTACGACCTTTACGCAAAGTCCAGGCATGTACTTCTTTAGGTCCTGCGGTGAAGAATGATTGTAAATTAAGCAAATCATAAGCAGCCCTTACCAATTTATTTACACCGGGTTCTTCTAAACCAGCATCTTCTAAAAACTCTTTTTGATCTTCGCTATCAAGCTCAGCAATTTCGGCTTCTAAAGAGCCTGCAATCACCAATACCTCAGCCTCTTCTCCAACTTCTGATTTAATTTTTTGCACATATTTATTACCATCCACAGCGCTTGTATCATCAACATTACAAACATACATCATAGGCTTATCGGTTAACAAATACATATCTCGTATAAAGTCTAACTTATCTTGTTCGCCTATTTCAAAATCACGTACATTTCCAAAGTTTTCTAAATGCTCTTTCAAACTATGAAGCACCTCTACACCCTGTTTTGCTTTTTTATCACCAACTTTTATCAGTTTACCTAATCGCTCTATTTTTCTTTCTACTAAATCCAAATCACGAACCTGAAGCTCAAAATCTACAATTTCTTTATCACGAACAGGATCTACAGAACCTTCGATATGCGGCAAATTCTCATCATCAAAACATCTTAAAACATGTATCAAAGCATTGGTTTGTTGAATATCTGCAAGAAACTTATTTCCCACTCCTTCTCCTTCACTTGCTCCCTTTGTTAAACCTGGGATATCAACCAAATCAACTGTAGCTGGAATTATTTTTACTGAATCTAAGAAATCTCGAATAATTTGCAAACGAGGATCTACTACCGTTACCATTCCAATATTCGATTTATTGGTTGAAAAAGCAAAACTTGTTGTTTCAGCTTTAGTATTTGAAACACAATTAAAAATAGTTGTTTTTCCAATATTTGATAATCCAATAATTCCACAATTTAATGCCATAATAATATATTTTAATCTGGTTTTTTTATTTTCGTTAATATAATATAGCCTCAGGATTGTATTTCTCAGGATACTTAGCAATAATACCCACATATTTAGAATGAAAATAAGCCATATCTTTTTTATAATCACCTGTTAGGTTATAAGCTCCAAGAATACCTAATTCTCTCTTCTCAAAATCTATAAACCCCATAGCAACAGGCGCATTAGCTTCAAGTGCAATATGATAAAATCCTTTTTTCCAACGCTTCACCCTTTTCCTTGTAGCCTCTGGTGCAATCGTTAAATAAAATTCATCTTCAGTATTAAATTTATCAATCATTTGGTTTACCATGCCTGTTTTTTTATTCATTATAACTGGTATAGCACCTATATATCGTAAGAATATACCCAAAGGGAAAAAGAAATATTTTTCTTTTATCATAAATTTAACCGGCTTGCGTATATTTGAATAATAAAGTTGCCCCAAAACAAAATCCCATAAACTTGTATGTGGTGCAGCCAACACCACAAATTTTTCTCCTTCAGGAAAACCTCCAATTTTTTTCCAACCAAAAAGTTTTAATACTAAGCCACTCAAATATGCTACCATATCATTTTTTTTTCGGCGGCAAAGGTAATTTATTTGCTTGAAAAGTACTAATTAATAGCAGCCCCCTATAAAAAAAACCAATCATTTGAGGATATCAAATGATTGGCCTAAATAATCATCTTGTCTTATTATCGAATCAACATCACCGTTCCAATGTCACTAGCTTGTCTACCAGGGGCTTCAGTTCCTTGCCCTCGATAATAAATTTTCCATACATAATTACCAGCAGGACATGGGTCACCTCTAAAATCACCTTCCCATCCATTATAAATATCTCGTGTTTCAAATACCATTTGTCCCCAACGATCAAAAATCATCATCTCAAATTCTACACTTGGATCAGAGGTAACAGGTTTAAAAACCTCATTAATCCCATCATCATTAGGAGAAAATGCATTGGGCATAAATAATCTACCATTACACAAAGAAACATATCCTGTATCGCTAACTGCACAGCCTGGATTACCTACTATCACAGAATAACTTCCTGATTCATATACCGTTAGATATCTATCACGATTACCATTATTCCATATATAATAATCAGAGCCATCACCACCTCCAGCATCAAGCTGAACAGGTTCGCAAGAGAATAAGAAAACAGAATCGCCCAGATCAACTAATGGAGTTGGAAATACCTCTAAAGTAAAGAAAAGAGAATCAACACATTTTTCTTCATTTATTCCATATAAATAATAATCAGTTGTTATATCTGGACTAAAAGTTATTGGATTGCTGTCATCATCTTGAAGGTTTGACCCCACAGGACTCCATATATATTCCACTCCACCTTCAGCAGTTAAGGTAATAGATGAATCTCTACATATTGCTGTTATCTCAGGCGAAATACTTAGCAAGGGCACAGGCATATACACCAGTTGAATAGAATCTGCTCTATCACCACAAGGTAAAATTCCATCTGTATTCATTATTAAATAAACAATAGTAGTATCATAAATATTAACACCAGGATCACTATAAACGGGGTTCAATTTTGTATTATCATCAAATACACCTGTTGCACTATTAGAAACCCATTCTACAGATTCATAATACACAACCATTTGTCTAAGACTATCTACTTTATAATCCTGACCAGCGCATATAGTATCTCCTTTATACATTTCTACTACAGGTAAAGGAACTACATTTACTGTAATAACAGTACTATCAGATTTCCCACAATGGTTAGTCCACTGAGCAGCATATATTGTGGTATCTCTTGGGGGCCAGATTACAATAGTATCACCTGATCCAATATAGGTTTCATCAAAATTATCTATAATATACCAATCGAGTATGCTACCGTAACCACCTTCGGCCCAAAGCATAATACTATCATTATAATCCTCACAGAAATCATTAATATTTACATAAATATTTGTTGGAGCTTCAGGATTATTCATAAATACAACTTCAATACTTAAAGCACCTCCATTAGGATCAGGATTGGGGCTACCGCCACCACCGCCGCCGCCACCGCCGGAACCATTATATCCAGAGCAAGAATTCACCCAACGCGCCAAATAAACGGTTGTTGCAGTAGGAAGCTCCAGCATCAGAGTATCTCCATGACCAATAATATTAGCTGTAGATATCTCTTCTACATACCATTCAATATATTCGCCATAACCTCCACCATCTCCATAAGCAACAAGCATCAGTGAGTCGAATTCACACTCAGGACATACAATTAATGGTGTAGCAGCCAAGGAATCTAGCATATTTGGCAAATAGGTGACTTGCAATTCTACTGGCACTGTAGCATCAAAACCACAATTATTTCGAGCATCCAGATAATAAATACCTTCATCGCCTCGCATCACAGGATCAAACACCAAAATATTTGTATCACTATCTAATATTGCAACATCATCATGAAACCATTCAAAAACTATCGAATCACCTGTTACGGTAGCCTCAAACTGAAACAAATAACCTTCACATACACTTGCTCCATATGGATCGGTAATGATTTTAGGTATTTCATTCATATTTAACAATACAGTATCAGTACTCAACTCACCACAAGTATCACTAATAATACAATAATACAATCCTTCGTGAGTATAATCAAGATTAGGTATCTCAAATAAAGCACCAGAGCCTACCGTATTAGGGTTTCCAATCATATACCAGGTATAATCAGCAAACTCTGTATCATCAGCCTCGATGATAAAACGAGCAGTATCTAATATACATAAATTCTTTGGTTCAGGCTGTTTTGTAATTAATAGCGTGTCGAAAGCTCTCAAAGTAACAGTATCACTATTTTGAGTACCACAAGCATTACTAATACGTGCATAATAATCAGCTGTATATTGAACAGGATCAATAATTAGCAAAGTATCATATAAAGCTTGACCTCCTATTTCCACGCCATTTTCAAACCACTGCACCATAATTGGATCACTACCTGCAATTTTAATTTGTATGGTATCTCTTGTTCCCTCACAGACCGCTGTATCACTTGGTTGCATAGTAAAATAAGGAAGTTCATACATGGCTAGATGAATAGAATCACTAACAACGCTGTCACATTCTCCTACTACTTGACAATAATACTGACCAGTATCGGCAAAAGTAACTGGGATTCTGTACAAAGTATCATTTATTTCACCTGCTAATTCATTACCATTAAAAAACCATTGATAATCTAAAGGAGGTTCTCCTAGAGCTTCAACAAACATCATAGCATCACTATTTTCACAAACTTCAATATCATCAGATTGATTCGTAATAACGGTAAAATCAATGATATACAAAGCTTCCATAACACAATCAGATTCGCCACAAGCATTTCCAAAATGTGCCGTATATGGAGCATCATTAATTGGCAAATTGTGAACATATACAAAGGTATCTGCCGTAACAGCAAAAGGCACTCCACTACAATCAAAATTAGCATACCAATATACGGAATCTCCAGAACCTCCATAGGCTGTAAGTAATAAAGAATCGTATTCGTTATAGCAAATATTATTGTCCTCAAAGACTATAGAATCCATAGCAATTGGATCTTGTGCTACAAAAATGGTAATAGAATCACAAGCACTAACATCGCAAGGGTTTTCCCAACGTGCATAGTAAGTTGTAGTAACTGTAGGAACTTGAATGGCCAAAACAGTATCTGCAGAAATGGCTATTTCAGTACCTTCGCAAGCCTCAGTATACCATCTAATAGAATCTCCTTCACCACCATAAACTGTTAAATGAATATAATTTGGATACGTATAACAAACATTATTTGTATCGCTAACTATACTATCCATAACTGCAATTTGAGCATGCATAGCTAAATCAACGGTATCACTTGATGGTCCTTCAAAACATTCATTACTGACGATGCAATAATAGTCAAAGGTTGTATCTACTGCTGAAACCGGTGTGATTTCTAACAACATTCCTGTCTCTCCAGCCATAGCAGAAGAACTTCCGGATCCATCAATTTTATACCACTGATAAGTAATTGGTAAAGTACCATCTGCTTCTACATTAAAGTGTGCTGTACCATTTAAACAAGCAATAGTATCAACTGGTTGTTGAACGATAAATGGTATGGTATCAACTTCCATACTTACGGTATCGGTACTTCTAACTCCACAACCATTAGTTACCTGACAAAAATAATCACCTGAGTGTGAGAAAACAGCTGGATTAATAGTTAAAAAAGTATCGGTACTCATACTTGGAACTCCATTATGATACCATTGATAAAGTAATTCGGGACTACCTTCAGCCTGCATAGTCAATGTTAAACTATCACCCTCGCATATCGTATCCAGCAAAACTGGTTGAATTAAAATTGAAGGGCCAATACTTATAGATAAATAAGCACTATCTGAAGAAATGGTATCACAAGTATTATGTACTTTACAAAAGTAATAACCAGTATCACTAATAGTTACACCTCCTGTTATGGTTAGTGTATCTAATGTAGCATTACTAATAGCCAAACCATTATGAAACCACTGATAATTAATAGAAGAAAACGAACCGTTTTCTTCCACAGAAACACCAAATTTAACAGGATCTGTTCCTTCACAAACCGATTTGTTTTGAGGGTGTTGTGCAATACTAATTTGATTATTAACTATTAAATCAATTGTTAAGCAATTTGAATTGAATTCATCACCTCCACAATAAGTTTCCCAACGCACTGAATAATTCGAAGAAACTGCTGGGATAATACCCAAAGCAAATAAATCCAAAGTATCGCCGTAGCCTAAAAATGGGGCATCAGGATTGGTGCAAATATCTCCTAAATACCAAGCAATGGTATCACCAGAGCCTCCTTCCACAGCTAAAAATAATTCATCATTATAATCATAGCATATAGTATCTTGGCTACGTGTAATACTTGTTGGATCGGTAGCCACTTCTTTAACAAAAACTGTAAGTGTGTCACAATCTGTTTCACCACATTGATTTTTCCATTGTACGTAGTATTCAGTTGTTACTAAAGGGTCAGGAGGAGAAACAATGAGTTCATTGTTAACAGGATACCCAAAACCTTCAAAATCACCTTCACAAGCCACCGAATACCAATATAAAGTATCCTGATTGTCTCCATTATCATCAGCAGTTAGTGTAATATCATAAATATTACCCGGGCAAAGAGTATCAGGATTTGCCAATAAACCAGTTGGTGGGTTTACTGGAATTGGAGTAACAGCAAGAATTGCAGCATCGCTAACAGCAGATCCACAAGCATTTGATATTAAACAAGTATAAGAACCTTCATCTGCTTCAGTTACAGCTGCAATGTCAAGAACATTTGATGTAGCCCCAGCTACCGGACTTCCGTCTTTATGCCATTGGTAGGTATCACCGCCAATATTAGATATAGTAACAGTAAAACTCACATCCGTGCCTTCACATACGTCTAAGCCAACTGGTTGAAAATCAATAATTGGAAACGCACAAGGATCCCATTGATAAAAATCTTTTAATATAGCACCTCCATAACCAGTACCAACATATACTTTATTTCCCGCTGCTGCTGCAACAGCCAGCTCTCTTCCATTAGCTGACAAACTAGCTTTAGCAGTCCAGGAATCACTAGCTACATCATAGGCGTAAAAATCTTCCATTACAATTATGGTATTGTTACCAAACCCCACATAACCTATTGAAAGGGTTGCTGCTGCTACTGCTCCAAATCTATCTCCACCACCAAAATCGGCAAGCTGTGTCCAAGTATTTGTATTAACATCGTATTTATAAAAATCTTTACTGGGTGTATTGGCAGCTATCTCTCCTGTACCATAATAACCCACTCCATTTATAGCAAATGCAACGGCTTTCATTCGTCCTACTCCCGGACAAGCTATTCGAGATATCCATGTATTACCATTAATATCGTACTCCCACATATCATTTCGAAGAACACCATCATCACCCCCTACTACAAAACCACGCGTTCCTGTTGAAAATGCTGTGCTGTAAGAGCGGGCACCACCTGTAAAATTTGCCATAAGAGACCAAGTATCGCTACCAGGTACATATTTGTAGACTGTATTTGTTCGGGAACCGCCAGAAATTTCACCAGTACCAACAATAGCTTTATTATTCATTACCATAGCAAAAGCTCCAGAACGGGCAACGCCCAAGAAATCTGATTTTTGTTGCCAAGTTTCAGCAATGGTATCGTATTCCCAGACATCTTGTAAATAGTTTCCATCGGTCTTACCAAGTGCTATATAAATTTTCCCATTTATAGAAAAACTAACGGCAGATTTTCGATTCACACCGGAAACACCACCTCCTATATCTTCCTTTTGAATCCACATATCTTGAGCACTTACTGACATAGCAGTGAAAAAGATCAAAATACTTAAAAAACGAAAGACTATTTGCCTCGGCATCATTTTCTCAAAAATTAAGTCGTGTATCATATTTTGCATAAGTATTAGTTTCTTAGTAAGTAATTTTTAGGCTATCGAGTTCATAAACAAAAATACTAGGTGGAAAAACACCCCTTTCTAATTTATCTATCATCAATTCAGCCGTTTTTAAAGCCTGAATAGAATCGGAAAAAGCAATATTTCCCACTATAGCAGGAATATCTCTTTGAATTATTAGTACTTTTTTATTTGATTTAATGCTGTAATACCAACCTCCAGTATCATTTTTATGCACAACCCCCCTATACTTCACACTTTGTTGAGCTATCTTATCACCTTCCTGATTCCATACCTTAGCAAAGCCAAAAAGAGAAAAGTGTAAAACAAATGATATGAAAATCAACACACTAACACCCTCAAATAACCTCATATATTGATTTTTGATTAATAGTTTTACTATCATAACAATAATAAAACCATATTGATTGTCAAATCTACAAAAAAACTTGACGCATAAAAAATAATTTTTGTAGGAAACATAAAAGAAATTAACAGCCAATTATGAATAATTATTATGTATTTTTGTCACCCCAAAAAATAGAAATATGCGATTCAAGATAGGTGATAAAATAAAATTCTTAAACGAAGAGGGTGGTGGCTATATCAGTAGAATTATTTCTCCATCAATGGTAGAAGTTGATATTGAAGATGGCTTTAGCATTCCCTACTCTACATCGGAGCTCTTGAAGGTTGATGATCAAGGAACCGCAAGTCGTTTTTTTGATGAAGATTTTGGTGAAAAACCGAAGGAAAAAGTGAAAATAGAAGAATCATTTTCTTCAGAAGTAAGTACTGAACTTTTTAAACGCCAAAGTTTAGATTTAAAGAAAGGGATTTATTTGGCTTTTGTCCCTCAAGATCAAAAATGGCTGATGACTGGCTTAATTGATGTTTATGTATTAAACCATAGTGAGAATACCGTTCTTTTTAGTCTTTTCTTACATCAGGAAAATAAAAATATCAGTAAAGAATATGACTTAATAGAGAAGAACAATAAATTTCTTATTGACTCTATTGATAGAGACGATCTGAATGACTGGACATCAGGACATCTTCAAGCTCTTTTCATACCTTCCCAAGTAGAAAAAATTATAGCCCCTTTGAGTAAGAAGTTTCAAATAAAAGGCGCAAAATTCTATCAGGAAAATAATTATAAGCATATCGATTTATTGGAAGCTAATGCCTTTATTGTAGAAATGATAAACATGAGTTTTCAGGAAATGATTAGCAAAATTGATCCCATTGAAGAAAAGGATAAAAAAATTCCGGAAGAACCAAAAGCTCATATCAAAAAGAAAAAAAGCTTATTAGAAGTGCACACTACAGCTCCTCTTGAGGCAGAAATAGATTTACATATTTCGGCTTTAAATGATGATTATGGACATTTGAAACCCTTTGAAATTTTAGAAGAGCAATTGGCTTACTTTAATAAATCAATAGAAGAGGCTTTGCTACATCAATACCATAAAATTATTTATATTCATGGCATAGGAAATGGTACTTTAAAGAAAAAACTAAAAGATGAGTTAAGAGGCTATGAAGAAATAAGTGTTCGTGATGCTTCTTTTCAGCATTATGGATATGGAGCTATTGAAGTTTCCATACGCTATAAATGATAAAAAATGCTCTAAAGAGTGGAATTTACAGCATATATACTAAGTTGGTTTAATAATTCCGATTTAGAAAATGAATTATTTTTGTCTTATTCGATGCGCAAAATCCTTTTATAGCCGTAGCTATATAATAATTTTGCAAAAAAGAAAAAGGCGAAAAGAATCGTTTTATATTCGGTATTATTATAGCATTTTAGTATATAATATAAAAGTTCTTTTTTTCTATCGCGGACGCAGCAATGCGGATGAGGAAAGTCGGGGCAACACAGGGTGCCATACTTCCTAACGGGAAGGTTCCTTTTCGCCTATGGTGAAACGGAAACAGACAGTGCAACAGAAAGCAAACCACCTCGCCTCTGGTGAGGAAAGGGTGAAACCGTGAGGTAAGAGCTCACGCCTGTTGTGGGTAACTACAACTTGATGCAAACCTTATGGGTTGAAAGACCAAATAAACCGAGGATTTTTCGCTAGTCGGAAAAGGAGGTCGGCCCGGCCAATCTCGGAGGGTAGGTTGATTGAGGTATTAAGCGATTAATACCCTAGATAAATGATAGAAGTGAGCTTAGGCTCATAACAGAACCCCGCTTATAAAAGAACTTTTTATTATAGACCTTCGATTAATTTCGGAGGTCTTTTTTTATACCTTTGTCGAATGAAGAAAATACTTTACCTATCCTTAGTATTCGCTGTACTTTTAAGCGCTTGCTCACCAAAACAAAAAACCAATTCACAAGCCTACCTCATTATCTTATCTATGGATGGTTTTCGTTGGGATTATACTGACTCTGTAAACACACCTCATTTTGATGCTATTGAAAAGATAGGAGTAAAAGCAGAATCTATGCAAGCTTCTTTTCCAAGCAAAACCTTTCCAAACCATTACACATTAGTCACAGGTTTAGTGCCTAATAATCATGGTATTGTAAACAATAGTTTTTTTGCTCCTGAATATGATGAAGTATATTCAATCGGAAACCGAGAAACAGTACAAAATGGTAAATTTTACGGAGGAGAACCCATTTGGAATACAGCCGAAAAACAAGGCCTTAAAGCAGCATCCTATTTTTGGGTAGGCTCCGAAGCTGATATTCAAAACATGCACCCAAGTATCTGGAAGCCCTATGAGCATCACTTCGATTTTTACCAAAGAGCAGATTCTGTAATTTCCTGGTTAAGCTTACCCGAAAGTCAACGTCCTCACCTGATCACTTGGTATGTACACGAGCCTGACCATTCAGGACATGCCTATGGACCTCATAGCACTAAAATAGATTCAGTTATACAAAATATGGATGCCCTATTAGGTTATTTTATGAATGAATTATCTAAACATCCTTTGGCTGATAAAATAAATGTCATCATCACTTCCGATCATGGGATGGAAAACATAAGCCCTGAAAAAACTATTTTCTTGAACCAGCTATTAAAAGAAAACTGGACCACACATATTATCGGTGGAAATCCAATTTATAACATACAGGCTGAACAAGGATGTAAAGATTCTGTGTTCAATGCATTATCAGGTGTGGTAGGTATTTCTTGTTATAAAAACCCTGACTTACCAAAATATCTTAATTATGGCAGCAATCCGAGATGTCTGGATTTCACTTTAGTTGCTGATAGCGCTTATAGCATTTTGCGAAAAGAATCCAATAGAGGTTATAGCAAAGGAACACATGGTTTTGATATCAGCAATAAAAACATGAATGCTATTTTTTATGCCTATGGTCCTGCTTTTAAGAAAGGCTATCATCATCCTGAATTCAAAAACGTAAGCGTATATCCTTTGATGTGTCAAATACTTAGTCTTATTCCTGCTCCAAACGATGGCGATTTTCAAGAGGTGAAAGAAATGCTTATTGATTTTTAATGATATCTCATTCTTATATAATCATTAGTTAATGTTTTATATCAGATATCTAATCAGTTACTTACAAAGTACCGTGAGCTATTACATTGTATTGATAATCAAATATTCGTGGCTTTGCAGTTTTGTGAGAAACAAAAATCACCGAAACATTATTATACTTACTTTTGCAAAAAATTACAATTCCAAAAAACATGACTCAAGATAAATTCAAAATTCAAACCGAACAGTTTGCCGATATCAGAATACTTAGATATCAAGTACCTGGATTTAACAAACTCCCTCTACAGCAACGAACCTTAATTTATTATTTATCGCAAGCAGCTCTATGGGGAAGAGATATATTATGGGATCAAAACTACAAACACAATTTAAGTATCAGAAAAACCCTTGAAAACATCATCATCAATTATACAGGTGATAGAAATAACAGCTCATTTGAATCCTTTATGGTCTATGCAAAAAAAGTGTTTTTTTCCAATGGAATTCATCATCACTATTCTATGGATAAGTTTTATCCCGAAATAGAAAAAAGTTGTTTTATTGAATTATTGAAAGAATCAAATATTAAAGAATTCCCTTTAGCTAAAGGAGAAACAATTTCTGATTTCACCACAAGGATTAGCGAAATAATTTTCTCCAAAACAATGGATACCAAAAGAGTTAGCTTAGATTCAACTGGTGATTTAATAAAAGATAGCGCTTGTAATTTTTATGAAGACATTTCACAAAAAGAGGCTGAGGATTACTATTCTGAAAAACAAAAAACAGGCAACCCTAAACTATCCTATGGACTAAATACCAGCTTAGTAAAAAAAGGAGACCAAATAAAAGAAGAAGTATGGAAGATTGGTGGGAAATATTCTGCTGCAATTGAAAAGATGGTTTTCTGGCTTAAAAAAGCCATTGTATTCTCTGAAAACTCAGAACAAGAAAATGCTTTAAAACAACTTATTCAATTTTACGAAACAGGCGATCTTCAAACTTTTGACGACTATAGCATTCTCTGGTTAAAAGATATTCATTCTACTGTTGACATTATTCATGGCTTTATAGAAGTCTATGGCGATCCCTTAGGGAAAAAAGCAACTTTTGAATCTATTATTTCTATTATCGATCAAGAATCCAGCAAGAGAGCCAAAGCTATTAGCGATAATGCTGAATGGTTTGAGCAACACTCCAGCACACAAGAAGAATTTAAAAAAGAAGAAATAAAAGGGGTGAATGCCAGAGCCGTTTTTGTTGCAATGGAAACTGGAGATTGCTCTCCAGCAACTCCCATTGGTGTTAACCTACCCAATGCCGATTGGATTAGAGCTGAATATGGTTCGAAATCTATTTCTATCAGCAATATTATTGATGCCTATGACGAAGCCTCCAAAAACAATGGCAGTATCGAAGAGTTTGCATACTCAACAGAGGAAGTTGAACTTCATAAAAGATATAGTGCTTTGGCTTCAAAATTACATGTTGACTTACACGAAATCGTGGGACATGGAAGTGGGAAATTGGCTCCAAAAGTAGCCGACCCATCTGAAACACTAAAAAACTATGCCTCTACTATTGAGGAGGCCCGAGCCGATTTGGTAGCACTATATTTTGCATTAGATCAAAAATTAATTGATTTGGGTTTGATGCCCAATAAAGATGTAGGCAAATGTGAATACAACAATTACATCAGAAGTGGATTACTCACTCAACTGGTGAGAATTGAACCAGGTAAAGATGTTGAAGAATCACATATGCGAAACCGACAATTAATAGCCAAATGGGCTTACGAAAAAGGAAAAGCACAAAAGGTGATAGAAAAGAAAAAGAAAAACAATAAAACTTTTTTCGTCATCAATGACCACAAAGCATTAAACCAAATTTTTGGCGATTTACTTCGCGAAGTACAACGTATAAAATCAAAAGGTGATTATGAAGCAGCCAAAGCTTTAGTTGAAGACTATGGCGTAAAAATAGAAACGGATATCCATAAAGAGGTACTAGCAAGATGGGGAAAACTTAAAATCGCACCTTATGCCGGTTTTATCAATCCTCAATACATGGCCACCGAAGTGAATAATGAAATAAAAGATATTACTATTGATTATCCAAAAGATTTTGTAACCCAAATGCTTAATTACGGTAAAAACTATACAGCACTATAAAACTAATTATGTTTAAAGATTTAGACTTATCAAATGATATATTGGATGCCATAGATTCTATGGGCTATTCCGATCCTACTCCAGTTCAAGAACAAAGCATCCCTATTATACTCAAAGGTGACGACCTTATGGCATTTGCACAAACTGGAACTGGAAAAACAGCAGCCTTCTTATTACCCATTGTGGATATCCTTTTAGATTTAAAAGATGACAATAAAGTTAAAGCTCTTATCATTGCTCCTACCAGAGAATTGGCTTCCCAGATAGACCAACAATTGCAAGGCATGGCCTATTTCACACCCATTAATTCGTTAGCTATTTATGGTGGTGGTGATGGTATAGATTTTAGTCAGGAAAAGAAAGCGCTCGAGAATGGTACCAGTATTATCATAGCTACTCCTGGAAGGTTGATGAGCCATTTAAAGATGGGTTATGTAAATTTAAAAGAATTAGAGTTTCTGGTATTAGATGAAGCAGATAAAATGCTTGATATGGGCTTTCTTCCAGATATCCTCAGCATTAGCAAACATATGTCAGGGAAGCAACAAAACCTGATGTTTTCTGCTACCATGAACTCGAAAATAAAAAGTCTGGCTCGTACACTACTTCATAACCCAAAAGAAGTTAGTATTGCTATTTCTAAACCTGCAGCAGGTGTTATACAAGTTGCTTATTTAGTAAATGACAATGAGAAAACACGATTATTAAAAACACTTTTGACGGGAAAAGAAGATCAAAAGATGATCATTTTTGCAGGTAGCAAAGCTTCTGTTGATATTATTGCCCGTAGTTTAAAAGATTTAAAACTAGATATTAAAGCTTTCCATAGTGGTTTCGAGCAGAAAAATAGAGAAACTATGATGTTGGATTTTCGTAGTGGTAAAGTTAAAGTATTAGTGGCTACCGATATTGTAAGCCGTGGAATTGATATTGATGATATTGATTTGATTATAAATTTTGATGTACCCAGAGATGCTGAAGATTATGTGCACAGAATAGGAAGAACTGCTCGTGCCGAACGTTCAGGATTGGCCATAACATTAATTAATGAAAAGGATATTTTTCGCTTTCAAAAAATAGAAAAATTAATAGAAAAAGCTGTTCATAAAATTCCTTTGCCAGAAGGTTTTCCGGTAGGCCCTGAGTATAAGGCACAAAAGCCCAGATATTCAAATTCTTCACAAAAGCCTAAGAAATTTACTAAGAAAAAGCGTAGTTAGAGATACTATTCTTTAATACGATAGGTGTCGAATTGCATTCCAACACCCATACCTTAGTTATTACTTAAACCCCAAAAATATTGCGTAAAATAGGTGTAAGTCCAGCAAAGAAAAACTCCACAGCAATTACCATCACGATTAAACCCATAAGCTTTAACATGATTTTATTACCCGTTTCGCCTAAAAATTTTACGATAGTAGAGCCTCCTATATAAATAGCTAAAGTAAGCAGCATAGTAAATACAATAACGGCAATCAAAACCAATTTCATGGTTAGGGTTTCTGAATCCTGCATCAACACAATGGAATTGGTAATTGCACCAGGACCTGCAATCATTGGTATTCCCAATGGAGTGATAGAAATATCATCTACATAATCCTTTACCTCATCATGGTTCAAATTTTTAAGAGAACTTAAACGAGCATTTAACATATCATAACCCATCATAAAAAAGATAATCCCTCCTACTACCCTAAAACTATCTACCGATATACCAAAAAACTGAAACAGCATTTGACCTCCAAAAGCAAATATCATTAAGGTAATAAAAGCAGTTAGCACCGCTTTTATAGCAGTTCTGCTTCTTTCTTTCTTATTTAAATTCGAAGTCATGGTAAGAAACACTGGCATGCTTCCTAATGGATTTATCAAACTAAAAAAACTAGCGAAATACAATAAAGCTACTGTTAATAAATCTTGTGTTGCAGGATTCATAATCTAAATTAATTTATTTTTTTTATTGATAGTCAAGAGCCTCTATAAACTATACCACTATGAACCGGAAGTACCAGAGGTTTATTTTACGAATAAAATTCGTTTCTATTTTAATCCTAATAGGTTAGAAGTCAGAAGTAGATTACCTCTCCTTCTAGCTTTGGATTTCCAATTTCAAACCAAAAATTTGTAGAAACTGAAAGTCTTGCACTAAAGTGCATACCTGCCTGCCGGATTTCCTCCCGATAGGGATGGCAAAGGCAGGGTTTTAACTAACGATTGAGACCCATAAAAAAACCATCTTGTTTTGCAAGATGGTTCTTAAATCATTTCAGAATCAAAAAACTATTTTGCATCATCTGCTTTAGGTTCTTCCTTAGCTTCTGCCTTAGGCTCTTCCTTAGCTTCTGCTTTAGG
>JAOZUW010000056.1:0-2760 GCA_029938465.1 Bacteroidales bacterium
TGACCCAAATAATATGGGCAGGCAAATGGAGAAAACGGATGACTGGTTGAAATCATCTTTAGAATTAACTATGGATACATTGCCAGGAACAAAATATGTTTATAGCGGTCCGAATAATATTATTTTAAGTGAAATCATAAAAAAATCAACAGGACAAAATATTGCTGAATTTGCAGAAGAATATCTTTTTAAACCTCTTGGAATAAAAGAATATGACTGGTTTGAAAAAAATGGAGTTTATGATAGTGGCGGCGGATTATACTTAAAATCAAGAGACATTGCCAAATATGGACTTTTGCATTTGAATAAGGGGAAATGGAACAAAAAAGAAATCGTATCAGAAAAATGGATAGAAGAAATATTTAGTCCATATATTGAAATTCATCATCCATTTTACAGTTGTTATCAATGGCAAATGGCAGAAACAGACCTGGGTTTCAATGTTTGGTTTATTCCCGGAAATGGTGGTCAAATAATTAATATTGTACCCACTTTAAACATAGTTGTTATTGTAAATGCTGACAATCGGGAAATACCAAAAGAAGACAGAATTCCATTAGCACATTTGCTACAAAATATTATCAAGATACATCCAAAATTGAATTAATGAAGAAACAACAAACCGCTAAGATGTATATAAAAAATAGAGATAATGGCTTATATAAAGCACAATTAAGCCCTTAATAATTTCTAAACGTACAACAACGGATTCGTTTTTTCACTAACTTGCAGCTTGCAGCTTAGAGCTAAAGGGATAAAGCATATGGAGCTCTTTTAAAATAGTATTGGGGTTTTTGCGTAGCCTGCCCCGATTTTTTCTGGGGACTCCCGATAGGTAACATTACGAAAACAGATTGAAAATGAATGAAATACAATATAAACCAATCGGAATAATACACACCCCTTTCAAAGAGCCGAAAGGAGTACCAATCCAGCCTACCGCTTCTGTGGATAATGAAGGGAAAGTAGAAATATTTCCTGAATTTAGTGACGGATTACAAGATTTGGGAAGTTTTTCTCATATTTTCTTGATATATCATTTTCATTTATCAAAGAAAACTTCCTTAAAGGTTAAACCATTTATGGATGATAATGAACATGGAATTTTTGCAACACGTGCACCAAGCAGACCAAATCCTATTGGAATTTCAATTGTACGTCTTAATAAAATTGAAAATAATATACTATATATTAAAGATGTTGATATTATAGATGGAACACCTCTTTTAGATATAAAGCCTTATGTAGCAGAATTTGATATTAGAAAAGTGACAAAAAATGGGTGGCTAGAACATAACGTATATAAACTCGGAAAAACAAAAGATGACGAGAGATTCACAAAATGAAACAATTGACTTATCTGGTTTTAAAAACGGGATATATATACTGAAATTAAGTACAGATGAAGGACAAAATTCTTTCCGTATATTGAAAAATTAATCATTTTGTAAATTTATAGAAACAATTAATAATTAACTTTGAACTGTCCTAACAATTGGGAGTAGTATAAAACCTTTATCACCAAATAAATTAGACTTATTATCAAAATGAAAAAAATAGAACTAGCACAAAATTTAAAAATATCTCCTATTGTACATGGTCATTGGAGGTTAAATGACTGGAAAATATCAAAACAAGATTTGTTAGAATTAACTCAACGGGCAATCGAATATGGCATAACAACCTTTGATCATGCAGATATCTATGGTGATTATAATTGTGAGAAATTATTTGGAGATGTTTTAATAAATAAAAAAGGGCTAAGAAATGATATTCAGATTATTACTAAGTGCGGTATTAAATTAGTTTCAGATAAATTTCCAGAGCGAAAGGCCAAATATTATGACTATAGTTATAATTATATTATATCTTCTGTTAATCAATCCTTAATAAATTTAAGAACAGATTATATCGACCTATTATTGCTTCATAGACCATCTCCTTTTTTTGCTGTAGAAGAAGTTGCTAAAGCATTTTCAGATCTAAAAAAAAGCGGAAAAGTCCTACAATTTGGAGTTTCAAATTTCGATCCTAATCAATACGAAATGCTCGATTCCTACTCTGAAGACAAACTTGTTACCAATCAAATTGAAATATCTCCATATTGTTTAGAAAATTTTAAAAATGGCAATTTGGATTTTTTACTTAAGAAAAAGATAAGACCTATGGCATGGTCTCCCTTAGCAAGTGGCGAAATATTGTTTCCAAAGACAGAAAAAGGTCAAAGATTATTAAAATGTATCACGGAAATTGCACATGAATTGGGGGAAGAAAGTATTGATAAAATTATTTATCAGTGGTTATTGATGCATCCGTCTGGAATTATTCCAGTCATAGGCACTAGTAAAAGCTCGAGATTAAAAAATGCAATTGATGCTTTTAACATTAAATTAAGTTTAGAACAGTGGTTCAGAATTTACATTGCTTCTCAAGGAACAGAAATGCCTTAGAAATATTTACGAAAAATAATAGCAGGTGGAAACAATTAAGCATCGTTTTTAGATCTAAACCGTAGATTTATGCAGTTGATTATATATGGTCAAGAAGGGCTATTATATTTAAATACAGTTTCAGATTAGCTTCTTAATTCTCTTAAGAAGCTCATGTAGAATGGATAATTTGAAAGACTTAACGGCTTCCTTACGGTAAGAACCCCTAAATGCACATGTGTTTAGAACAATAAACGAAAGTAGGTTACAGGTGGATGAATGATACAACTATTTTCGATCTCCTGAATCATTAAGCAATAAAGCTCCTATC
>JAOZUW010000056.1:2860-18398 GCA_029938465.1 Bacteroidales bacterium
ACTATTTAATCATTATTTTTTTAGAGAATTTTTGATGATTAACTACTATCTCTATAATATAGGTTCCTAAAGCCAAACCAGACACATCTATCTGTGTTTTGTCTGTTACCTGAGTCTCAGTTAGAAGCTTTTGTCCTTGTAGTGTATATAGATTTATTTCAGAAGCTTCGCAACCCGAAACAGTTATATAATCACTTGCTGGATTAGGATAAACAGCTACCCATTTTTCCACATCATTAACAGAAACCATAATCAAATCAATTTTATTACCATTATAGATTTCTTTATCGTCGAGATTTTGCACAAAAACAACCAACTCACTGTTTTCAGTTTCCCAGCTCGGATCTATTTCAATAGAAAGATACACTTCTTCAGTTTGATCACTAAGGTCTAAATTATATCCACTGGCACCATTATACATATTTCGTTCAACAAAGTTTAATTCGTCAAAACCTTGCCAACTTTCTGGCACATGTGATTCTACAAAAACGGCTAATAGCACAATATTATCGCCAATTATTGGAGAACCTGATTCCAATGAAATATGAGCATGTACACGATTTTCTTGCTGAAACACATCACTTATTTCCACTGAAACGGCTGCAGGAATACTTAGCCTTTCTTCAATAATAGGCAGATAGGTTTCGTAAAGGCTTTCGGAATAACTGCCTCCAATGGATGTAATAATACCATCAAAGGTGACAGTAGGATAACCACTAATTTCATAAAAATCTAATCTATCGCGCCCTTCAGTTGTTTCGTAATCATCGCCACCATGGTAGGCTACAACAGCTACCGGCCATCCGTTTTCAACCAAATCATCAAGTCCCATAGCTGCACCCGGACAATACCCACACCAAGTTCCGGTTGCTTCTTCACAAACTACTAGTGTACGTTCTGCATTTAAATAGAGCACCTCAAAATTTTCGTTAAGGCTATTATTATCAGGGTTTTCATCTCCCTCTGCTGTGATTACAAATTCAATTTCGTAGTTTCCTTCAAGGGCTGTCCAATCTTCAAAAGTTAGCTCCATATCATCACCCCCGGAAATGCTAGAATTGATTTCGGAAGTATATATTACATCATCACTTTCATAAATTGTCATTACAGCTGTAAAGTCTGTTTCTAAATATCCCCAACTGGCCATATTTGCAATAGGGCTTATCACATCGTCGGGTTCGATGATAGCTGGAATATTAATATTTACAGCTACTAAATCTATTTCAGAAGCTTCGTAAAGCCAGATATCATCAACGCTTAAGAAATCTAAATTTGTGGATAGTCCTTCAAAAGCTATAGAAAATTGAAAGTCTTCAGAGCCCACATCAGCATTGTCAATAACTACCAATTCGCTAGTTCCTTGCATCGAGCCGTCAACAATAATAGCCCAGACCTCAGTCCAATTTGCGCCACCATCGCTGCTAGTTTGTACTTTAAAGGTATATTCTCCCCCTTGCCAATGTTGTGCATGACGGAATTTTAGAGTTAAGGCATCAAGTCCACTTGTATTTACAATAGGAGAAACAGCTCGGGCTATACCTGTAAATGGATTGCTTTGATCAGAATAAAAAATCATTTCTTTATAATTTCCTCCTGAATAATCAGTAGGCCAATTGTACCAATTATTGGTGTTTTCACCTTCTATTTGCCAACCTAAAGCGGGTACTGAAACCCAGAAATCTTCCGCTAATAAATAGTCATCAAAATAATAAGCTCCTGTATTAGAGGCATCAGCATTTCCTTCTCCTGACTCATTTACACAGCTTACGTTATAATTATAGGTTCCGGGAATTTCTAATTCTTCTGTAAATGATAACACATCGCCATCTACAGTATATTCGATGCCATCTGCACGAACAATTTTGTAGGATTCTACTAAACCATCAAAATAAGCACCATGAGCACCTACCGAAGGGGGAGTCCAGCTTAGGTTGGAAGTAATGTTATCAGTAACTGTTAAAACAATATTTTCAGGAAAAGAAGGCGTATCTAAGCCTATCCAAACTGGTGGATCGTTGTAAATGGATACACTGGCTCCTTCATTATTATAGGCTGTAACAGTAAAAACATATAATCCGGCTGCTGGAACATCAATATCTAATTGTTCGCTGCCACCAATTGTAGGATTATAAATGGTATGTGCCCACTCTTCATTTCTTAAAATAACTATAGAATCTAAATCAGTAAGAGGATCACCATCAGCTTCAGTTGAGGGATTGATCCAGGACACCTGTGCAGTATTGACTCCTAAATCAGCTGGTACTATGGTTAAATCTGTAATAAAATTAGGCCAGTTGGATTCGCCCCCTTCATCAGTGATAAGTACATCATCAATAAAGAAATAGGTATATGGTGGAGGACTAGAAGCTGATACATTAAAAGCAATATGTGTAGTACCTGTGATACCACCCAAGGCTGTTTCAGTTCCATCTGATGTCCAGTCGGGATTGTTGATATCAACAATATTTAGTAATTCAAAGGTGGATGGATCTGTTGGATCAGACATTATACCTACTTCAAGTTTTTGTCCATCAACAGAAGACCCCATTTGATGCATAAAAGTAAGAATAGTAGCATTGGTCAGATCAATTTCTGGAGAAATAAGCATAACCCAATCTGCGTTTACTTGTTTGAAAAAAGTAATAGACTCACCATTTGGATCTACCCAGTTAGAAGATTGTGGATTATATTCAAACCAACCCTCAGATGCTAAACTAGTCCAGCCATTAAAATCTTCTTCAAAGATAATTGTTTTGTTGTCTTTGTTGTTTTGTGCTAAAGAGGCATATTGTAAAAATATGGCCATCATTAGCAGAATAAATTGTACTTTTCTGAGCTTCATAATTATTTTTTTTTATTGTTTAATAATTCTAGTTCTTGTTTATCTATTAATTTTTTTAATACTGTATTTTGAATTTTTTTCTTTTTCAGAAATCGCTCTAAATCTTCAGTGCCTTTGTCTTCAATAAACAGTTCTTCTTCTTTTTTCTTTTGTGCCATCACTTATTTTGTTTAATCCTACAAACTTATATTGCCATATTGCTAAAAGCAAATGATTAGCCCATACAAAACCTTGTAATAGGAGAAGAACTACCCCTACATTCCTTGTACAATGATTAAAGAAATTTATTAAATAACTGATATACAATAAGATGCGGAAAATCTAAATTTTCCCAAGAAAAGTAATTAAGTTAACTTTTGGATTGGTGATATTTAGTTTTTTACGAAGGCGATAGCGAGCTGTTTCAAGAGTGCTGATGCTTTGCCCTGTTAGTTCAGAAATTTCTTTGGTAGTCATGTTGAGATGTAAAAAAGCGCAGAGCTTTTGTTCATTGGGTGTTAAATTGGGAAATTGTTTAAGTAATTCGCTATAGAATTCACTATGAACCTGACTAAATCGCAACTCAAATTCTTCCCATATTTCGGTATCGGTACTTTTTTGTAATTCTAAAGCTATTCTATGGAGTGCATTTTTTGTTTCATCTTTTATGGCTTCTTGCTCCACTTGATAGAGTTTTATTCCTACATTCTCAATGATTTCATTTTTTTTCATTAAAGACATCATATGCATAATAAACTCTTTGTTTTTAAACTCAAGCTTTTCTTCTAGAACTTGTTTTTCTAGTTCTGTATTTTGTGCTTTCACTCTTTGGCGCGCCCATAACAAAAGAAAAAGGGCAAAAGCAAAAAGTAAAATAATGATGGTGATAATGGTGATGAAGTTGTTTTTTTGTTGTTTTATTCGCTCGTTTTGTTCTTTTTTTTCATATTCATATTGCCATTCTAGTTTTGATAATTGCACCTTGTTTTTTTCAATGTTAAGACTATCTTTTGCCTCCATTTGCAAGCTGGTGAACTTATAGGCTGTAATGGTATCACCCTTGGCTAGATATGATTTTCGTAGCAAACGGTATGCATCATGAATAATTTTTTTCATTTGATGATTTTGAGCTTCCGTTAATGCTCTATGAGCATATTCTAAACTCATGGTATAATCTGCTGATTCCAAATAAAACCCCCCAATATTCAAATAACACTTTAATTGCCAAATGGTATTGTCTAATTTGGTAAATATTTCAATAGCTTTTTTGTAGAACAATAGAGCCGTATCATTTTTGTTTAGCATTTGGTTGGTCAATCCCAGATTCATATAGTTAATACCTACCCATTGGTTATTCCCAATTTTTTTATTAATCTCAACGGCTTCTTTTATATATCGTTCTACTTTGTTGTATTCTTCTTTGTTGCCGTAAACAGCTGCTACATTATTTAGTCCTCTAGCAATACCATAAAGGTCACCTTCTTCTTTAGCTAGCTTAAGAGAGGCAAAATAATACTCTAAAGCTTTATCATAGTTTTCCTGATCAAAATAAACATATCCAATACTGCTTAAAGCTTTGGCTATCCCTTCCTTATTATCAATGGTTTCGAATATTTTGAGGCTTTTGTAAAAGTATTCTGAAGCCTTTTTATAGTTTCCCAAATCGGTATAAACAAGACCTATAATACGATAGGAGAGGGCTTGCTCTACAGGAAAATCTTCTTTTATTGCTCCATAATTGGCTTTCGATGCAAAATCCATAGCCATTTTGTAATTAGTGAGGCTCCAATAGATCTCTGCCAGTTTTGAGTTGGCAATTATTTCTGTTTTTATTTGATGGTTTGCTATGGATAAATCAAGAGCTTGTTTAGCATAAGCCAGAGCCTGATTTGGATTATTATTTTGCAGTTCTGTGGATAGCTCCAGAAGAAGAAGCGTTTTTTTACTATCGGACTCGGTGTAGTTTATTAGCAATTCTAAACTATCAACTTTTTGTTCATTTTGTGCAGATAAAGGGATAACATATCCGTTTAAAATAAAAAATAAGGAAAAATAGATAATTTTTCTAAAATACATTTTTGCTAATACTATGGTTTCTCTATTGGCAAATATAGTATAGTTTTCTTATTTTTTCAGATAACTATATGAGGAAGGGTATAAGAAACGGTTGCTTATTGGTTTCGTTTTGTATTAAAGCTATAACCCAATTCATCTAATATATCATCGCTAATATCAAATTTTGGATTCGCATACATTATGGTAGCCTCATTGGCCATATCAAAAACAAAGCTGTAGTTTTTTGATTTGGCAATTTCTTCTAAAGCATTGTATATTTTATCTTGAATAGGTTTGATAAGTTCTTGTCGTTTTTGAAATAACGCTCCATCCTGGCCAAATTTTTCCTGTTGAAATTGTTTCACTTCTTTTTCCATATTGATGATTTCATCTTCTCTTTTTTTCTTCATATCTGAAGGGAGTAGTATTACATCGGCTTGATATTTTTTATATAAGGCTTCAATTTCAGCAAATTTTACTTCAATCTCTTTTTGCCATTTTTCGCTCAAATCGTCCATTTGATTTTGGGCATCTTGGTATTCCGGAACATTTTTAAGAATATAATCGGAATCGATATAAGCATATTTTTGAGCACTCACTGCTGAGCTTAGCATCACAGCAATAGCTAATAATAAAACTTTTGGGAAAATTGATTTTATTGTCTTCATTTTATATAAATTTTTATTGATCAAACATTTAATACATCAGTCATATAACCCAAAATCGTACCAAAATATTGCTAATTATGGATATTAGTCGATACTTTGATTAATAGAGAAGTGGAATTGTCCACCATTGGCATTGGGTAAACCAGGTACTTCATCAAAGCCATAACCCCAATCAAGGCCTAAGAGACCAAACATAGGTAGAAAGACTCTTACACCAAAACCACCGGCTTTATATACTTGAAAAGGTTTAAAATCTTCAAAGGCCAACCAAGAGTTACCAGCTTCAAGGAATCCCATAAAATAAATAGTAGCACTTGGATTTAGAGAAACAGGATATCGCAGCTCCAAGGTGAATTTATCATAAATTGTACCTCCAAGATTGGTGTTGTAATGGTAACCAGGAGTTAGTGTTTCATTTCCATAACCACGCAAGCTGATAAGTTCTCGGCCATCCATATTATTATAACCAGAAAGACCATCACCACCAAGATAAAACCGCTCAAAAGGTGTTGTTCCAATTTGAGAATTATAGTGGCCTAAAAACCCGAATTTAGCACGAGTACTTAATACTAAATCTCCAATGACCGAAGAGTACCAATTGGCTCTTATTTTCCATTTATGATATTCTACCCATTTGTATTTTTCATTTTCGCTTAAGTCTCTATAATCTCTATCATTAAAAGCACTATAAGGAGGGGTTAGTTCTAAGCTAATACCCACATCTGATCCACTACGAGGATAAATTGGAGCATCTAGTGAGTTACGAGAGAAAGCAATATTATAAGCAAAATTATGGTAGACACCATCACCATCACCTACGCTAAATATTGTAGCATAGTTGTCAAGCTTGTATCTTTGTAGTTTAACTCCCTGATATAACTGAAAAAAGTCATCGGGCCAAGTGAGTCGCTTACCTAAACCTACAGTAAAACCATCAATTTTAAAAGTACCTCTACGAGGGTCACCTTTTGGGAATTGGTTTGAATATAAGGAATGGTAGTAACTCACACTAAAAGCATTAGGTTTTTTCCCACCTAACCAAGGTTCAGTAAAGCTTACACTATAGCTCATATAACCAGCACCATAGGTTTGAAAACGAAGGCTTAGTTTTTGTCCATCACCAGAAGGAATAGGTTTCCAAGCATCTTTTTTAAAGAAATTACGTAATGAAAAATTATTGAACGAAAGACCTAAAGTACCAATAATACGGCCATAACCCCAACCACCTGAAAGTTCAATTTGGTCAGAAGAAGTTTCTTCTACCGTATATTCAATATCTACAGTACCATCTAAGGGATTGGGTTGCACATCTACACCAAGTTTTTCAGGGTCGAAATATGAAAGCTGAGCTAATTCACGCTGAGTACGGATAATGGCTGAGCGACTAAACAATTGCCCTGGGCGGGTTCTAAGCTCACGGATAATCACATGGTCGTTGGTTCGTGTATTACCAATAACACGAACATTTTTTACCGTTGCCTGATCTCCTTCTCTTATTCTTATTTCTAAATCTATAGAATCGTTAATCACATTTACTTCTACCGGATCTACAGAGAAAAACAAATATCCATTATCTAAATATAAAGAGCTTACATCGGGTCCATTTTGATTAAATTGCAGGTTGGTTTCTAATAATTCTCTATTATAAATATCGCCCTTTCTTATTTGTAATACATTGGAAAGGTCTATATCAGAATAAACAGTGTTACCTACCCAGTTTACATTTCTGAAGTAGTATTTTTCCCCTTCATCTACATTGATATCAATATCTATTTTATTTTTATCGGAGCGATAAATGCTATCTTCAACTATTTTAGCATCGCGATAACCCATTTTATTGTATTTAGCTATTAAATTGGCCTTGTCGTCAATATAGTTTTTCTCAATATATTTTGAAGACTTGAAAATACGCAGCCTCACATGTTCTTGATAGTATTGCACAGCATCTTCTTGTATTTTAGGTAATTGTAATGTGGCTACATCTTTCACAATGTCCCAGACTAACTTTTCCATATCATAAAGAGGGTAAATATAACCCACTTCTTTTGTTTCTTTCATGCTCGCTTTAAGCTTATCGGTATTAATATCTTCATTACCGATGATATTAATTTTTCCAATACGTACTTTAGAATGTTTTGTAATGTCAATATTCAAGATTACCCCATTTGGTTTTTTTGGGTCGGGTTTCTTATCAATTTCTACTTCTGCATTTAAAAAACCCTTTTCATTGAAATATTTATGGATTTTTTGCTTGGTTCGAATCATCAGGTTTTCGGTAACTACATCACCACTTACCAGCTGTATTTTATCGCGTATGTTATCCACATCGCCCTTTTTAACACCATTGATTGAGAAGCCTGTTAGTCTAGCTCTTTCTTGTAAATAAATAACCAGAAATATTCTATTGTTTTCTATCTTTTCTACAGCAATAGCAACGTTCTCAAAAAGATTTTGCTTCCAAAGTTTCTTCAAAGAAGAGGAGATATCATCTCCAGGCACATTTATTTCATTACCTATCTGAAGACCAGAAATCATGATTAAAGCTTTTTCGTCTAGGTATTCAATACCCTCTACCTTTATACCACCAATTTCATATTTTTTTGGTTTGGAATAATCGAGTTCTCCTATATTATCACCCAGATTAACCTGAGCAAAACCTTTATTATTTTGACCAATAATGGTAGCAAAAAACAATAGTAAGAAGACTATTTTCAATTTATATTTTTCAGTTGTATATATTTGCATATTCACTATTTACTTAATCTGTTCACTTGTTTTTCCAAATCTTCTTTCTCGCCCTTGAAAGTCCACTATAGCTTCATAAAAATCTTCTTTTCCAAAATCGGGCCATAATTTAGGACTAAAATATAATTCGGAATAGGCAATTTGCCATAAAAGAAAATTACTGATACGTTGTTCGCCACTTGTCCTAATTAAAAGTTCAGGATCAGGGATATTTGTTGTAGTTAAATGATTAGAAATAACTTCATCATTAATATCTTCAGAAGATAATTCATTATTTTTTACTTTTTCAGCTATCTTTTTCACCATTTTTGTTATTTCCCACCGGGAGCTATAACTTAATGCCAGATTTAAGGTAGTTCCGGTATTTTGTTTGGTGTTATCTATAGCTTTTAATAATTCTTTATAGGTTTTGCTTTGCAGGCTTTTTAAATCACCAATAGCTTGAAGTCGTATGTTGTTTTTATTTAAAGTTGAGGTTTCTTTGTTTAAACTTTTTACCAAAAGTGACATCAAAGCGTCCACTTCTCTCTTGGGTCTACTCCAGTTTTCGGTACTAAAAGCATATAATGTCAGATAATTAACACTTATTTCGGCTGCAGCTTCCACGGTATTGCGCACGGCAGTAACACCGTTTTCGTGACCAAATACACGTAAGCGTCCACGCTGCTTTGCCCATCTACCATTGCCATCCATAATAATGGCAACATGTTTAGGCAAGCTGTTTTTATCTATCTGATCTTTAAAATTCATCGCGCAAATTTAATACAATCAATAATAACTATCCCTACTAAAATCCCTACAACCATCATCTTTTTTCAAATTTATTTTAAAAGTGATGCTTACCCCATAAAAAGCATACCAATCGTTGTTGTATTGATCACCTCTTTTTTCACCTTTTTTATGAGAAAAAGTAGGGTCAGAATAATACACATCATCAGTTATAGGGAATGCAATTATTTCATTTGGATTATCCGGATTAGGAGCATAATAAATATTTTTCTCTGGATTATATCCATATAAATCCATATAATAAGTGGTGCTGATATCATCAACATAGTCATTGAATGTTTTTCTCATACCCCATTCAAAGCCTACTCCTATTTTTTTACTCAAACTAAATTTTAAACCTATTCCAAAAGGGAAAGAAGCACTAATGTTTGATTTCACTTTTGGATAACCAGGGTAACCTTGTCCTTCACTTCCCAAATCACGTAATAGCGGACCCCCTCCTATAGGTTTTGGATTATAAAGAAAGACTCCGGCACCAGCAAATATATAGGGTGTCCAGGTATTTTTTCTGCTGCCAACAAAAAATGGAAAGAAATTAAGCTCAACAATAAAACTGAGTTCGGTAATATTTGTTTCAAAATTTAATCCACGATTACTAGTAGAATAATAGATCAGATCCGGATCATTAATTCCCATATCGCTACCTGATACAAATTGAGCAGCATCTATTTGTTGGTAAAAATTATCATCAGCTTTTAGTTTGCCTTGGTAAGCTCCTACTCTGAAACCCCAACGATCTTTGTAGTTAAATCTTAAGAAGCCTCCAAAACCAGGTTGTGAGCCTACAAAATGTAAACTGGGATTTATATCGCCTAAATAGTAACTGCCTCCTCCAAAAGCACCCACATCTAAGGTTTGTGCACGAAGTTGCGGGGCTAAAAAAACCAGACCAACAACAGTTATTACCAGAGCTATTTTTTGTGTATATATTTGTAATGTTTTTTTCAACTTCCTTATCCTTTTTAGTTCCTTTTATCAATTCCCCAAAGAAGTTTGGCTCTTATGGTTCCAAAAAATGTTTCTTCAGGCAAACGTACCAGTTGAATACTAAAGGCCTCTTTTTCTACACTTAGTTCTACACCCGATTTTAGTTCAATAGTTCTGGAATCTAAACTAACCAAAAAACCACCATCGCGTTCAGCTACTTTCATACTTATGGTACTACTATCGGGGATAACGACAGGACGTACTGATAAATTGTGAGGAGCAATAGGGGTGATGATAAAATTATGTGAATCGGGGTGAATAATAGGTCCTCCCGTACTTAAAGAATAGGCTGTGCTTCCAGTTGGAGTGGCTACTATTAGGCCATCTGCCCAATAGGAATTAAGATATTGCCCATTAACATCTACACGCACAGAGATCATGCTATTGGGTTGTTTTTTGTAAATGGTAATCTCATTTAATGCAAAATTTAAATTATCAAAAGCATCATGAGGTGATGTCAGTCGAAGCAAACTGCGACTTTCTAAACTGTAATCATTGTTTATTAAACAATCAATAGCCTTGTGAATATGTTCTTTATTGATTGATGCTAAAAAGCCTAAACGACCCAAATTAATACCAATAATAGGAATCCCACTATCTCGTACTAATGTAACAGTACTGAGCATATTGCCATCGCCTCCTAATGAAAGTAAAAAATCTAGTTTATGACGAATATCTTCGTAATACTGGAAGGTTTTTGGTTGTTGTATTTTAATATCATCCTTCACCAATTGATACATGTCTTCATATATAAACACCTGTGCTTTTACTTCAGCAAGTTTATCAATTAAATTTTGAATAAAAGGGTAAGTATCCTTATTCAAGTTTTTACCGAAAATACCAATTTTAATCATTTAATAATCAGTGTATTTTATTTGATTTAAGGTTTCATTTACTGCAAAAATAGAAATTTATTGGGCGTTCTGTTTTTGACGCTGTAAAATTAACAATATTTAATAAGCAGAAATGGATATACTGAACTTTTACAGTTTTAAGAGCATTTTGCTTTTTTCGTTTATTTTTTTAAGTCATAGTACTTATTAAATAATTTTCATTACTTTAGCAACTTTATAAAATGTCAGCAAAAAAACAATTTGAATGAATAAAAAGATACTCGAAAAACCAGCTATAAATAATGGTTTATCCAATATTGAATATAAGAAGATACATCAAAAAAATGCCATTATAGAATATCTTTATAAAATGGGGCCAACATCTAATCCAGATATTGCCAGATATACTAAAATGAGCTCTCCAACTATTACTAAGCTCGTTCAGGAATTAATAGATTTGGGGATAATTATAGATATGGGTGTTGGTGAGTCTATAGGAGGAAGGAAACCAAATTTATTTGGCATAAACCCTAATGCTCGCTATATTGTTGGTGTAGACATTGATTGTAGAATGGTTAAATTAGGTATATTTAATTTAGCTAATGAAGCTGTTTCGGAGATTGTTACTTATTTTGGAAACGTAAAAGATAAGAACAAAATGTTCACAGAGCTTTTTAGTCGTTTAGATGATTTATTAGAAAATAGTCATTTAAATAAAGAAGCATTTTTAGGTATTGGAGTATCTATTCCAGGCTTAATCAATTCAAAAACAGGCCAAACATATAAAGACGTAAGAATTGATGAAAAAACTTTAGAAGAATTATTCAGAGATCATTATAAATTACCTGTAATTATGGATAGTGACTCCAGGGTTATGGCAATAGGTGAACAAGCTTTTGGTTTTGCTAAAAACAAAAAGGATGTTTTATGCTTGAATATTTGTGATGGTATAGGTTTGGGTATGATACTAAATGGTTCTGTTTATCATGGTAAAAGTGGATTAGCTGGTGAATTTGGTCATATTAATGTGGTAAAAGATGGCAACTTATGCACATGTGGAAAATATGGTTGTTTGGAAACTGTAGCATCAGGAACGGCTTTAATTGAACAAGCCCAACAAGGTATTAAAAAAGGTAATGCCAGTTTAATTTCGGAGATTGTAAATGATAATTTGGATGATATTCATGTTTCAGATATTATTGAAGCGGTGAACAAAGGGGATATATTTGCCATCGAAATCATTAATAAATTAGGTCATTTCTTAGGTGAAGCTATGGCATCATTGGTACATATATTTAATCCTGAAATGATTATTATAGGTGGGAAAGTAGCTCTAGCCGAGGATTATTTAATCAATCCAATCCAAAACACATTAAATAAATACACCATAAGTCATATTAAAAAAGATACTATTGTAGTCACTTCAGAATTAGAAGAAAGAGTGAAGCTTTTAGGTTCGGTAGCTATGGTAATGAATCAAGTTTTTGACGAAAGCGTTGAGGATTTGAAGTTTTTGTAGTTTTAATCATCTAAAAGCAAAGCAACGCCTTCCCATTCATCCATTTTTTCTTGAAGTTGTTTTTTAAGATTTTCGTATTCTTTAAAAAATTGTGTATTAGAGATATCAGAATGAGCATCAGGTTCGGCTAGTTTTTGATCCATCTGTGCAATAGTAGTTTCTAAATCATCTATTTCAACCTCTAATCTGTTTAATTGAGTTTGGATTTTTCTTTTAGATTTTTCTTGCTCTTTTCTTTGTTGGTAATCCAGTTTGTTTTGTGAGATACCTTTGCTCTTATTTGTATTGCTTTCCGATGAGTTTAGATTTAGATCACTGAGCTTTTCCATTTTTCGCTTAAGAAGAAACTCATTTACATCTCCTAAAATCGTTTTAGTTTCAGCTTTACGAAATTCAATAACTTTAGTGGTTAATCCTGAAAGGAAATCTCTATCGTGAGAAACAATGATAATGCTTCCAGTGAACTGCAATAAGGCATTTTTTAAAATATCTTTCGATTTTAAATCCAAATGATTGGTAGGTTCGTCCAAGACAAGTAGATTATAAGGTTCAAGTAGCATTTTAGCCAATGCTAATCTGGATTTTTCCCCACCACTCAATACTTTAACATATTTCTCAATATCTTCACCACTAAACAAAAAGGAACCTAAAATATCTCGTATTCTTTTACGAATTTCTCCAGTGGCAACATCGTCAATGGTTTCAAAAACAGTTTTGTTAGGGTCGAGCATATCCGTTTGATTTTGAGCATAATAACCCACGGAAACATTAAAGCCAATTTTTAGCTCACCACTATAATCTAATTCTTTTACAATAATTTTTGCAAGTGTAGATTTACCCATTCCATTTTTTCCTAGAAAAGCAATTTTTTCTCCTCTTAATGCTACAAAATCCAGATCTTTTAGTACATTATTATCGGCAAAAGATTTGTTTAGCATTTTGGTTTCTACCACAATTTTTCCACTGGGTGGTGCTTCCTGAAAACTAAAATTAATAGCCGATTTATCAATTTTATCTACCACAATTTTATCCATTCTATCCAGCTCTTTTTGCTTGGATTTTACTTGTTTGGATTTGGTAGCTTTATACCTAAAACGTTCAATAAAACGTTCAATTTGTTGAATATCTTTTTGTTGATTACTTAGGGCAGACTGTTCCGAGACCATGCGTTCCTGCCTTTCTATCACATATTTGCTATAGGACATTTTGTAATCATACACTTTCCCTTTTGAAATTTCAATGGTTCGTGAGCATACCGTATCTAAAAAAGTTCGGTCGTGAGCCACCAATAAAACAGCACCAGGATAGGTCTTTAAAAAATCTTCGAGCCATTGAATAGATTCGATATCTAAGTGGTTTACAGGCTCATCTAAAAGCAAAATATCAGGTTTTTTAAGCAATAGTTTAGCAATTTCTACTCGCATACGCCAACCACCGCTAAACTCTGCCAATGGCCGATTAAAATCCTGCTGAACAAACCCCAATCCTTTAAGGATTTTCTCTGTATTGGCCTCTTTATTTTCACCTCCTAAAATATGGTAATGCTCTGTGGCATGGCTTAACTTATCAACCAACTTCATGTATTCAGGACTTGTATAATCCTCTCTTTCAGTAAGTTTTTGGTTAAGGCTTTCTATCTCTTCTGCCAGAATATTAAGTTCATCAAAAGCTTTTTTGGTTTCTTCGATGACACTTAATTGAGAAACAAATTTTATTTCTTGAGGTAAATAGCCAATTTTTTTATCGGATGGTATAATAATTTCACCACTTTCGGGATTCATTTCGCCAGCAATAAGTTTGAGTAAAGTAGTCTTTCCACTGCCGTTATCGCCTACCAATCCTATTCTATCACTGGGATTGATTAAAAAGCTGATGCTATCGAATAAAAAGTGACCGGTAAACACTACCGATAAATTGCTCACAGAATACATGTAGTTGAAATTTGTTGCAAAATAAAGAAATAATTAGATGTATTCCCTACTCAATCTTAGAAACGTCTAAAGTATTCATACAATCGAAGTGCTTTTTTGGGCAGCTTTGGAAACCTAACTTGCTACATGGCCGACAACTTAGTGATTTGTTTTCCAGAATTATAGAACGATCTGGGTGCTCGGGCATATAGGGCGACATTCCAAATTCGGGGACTGTATTTCCCCAAAAAGAAAATATTTTTTTCTGATAAGCAGCAGCAATATGCATTAAACCAGTATCACCTGTGATCACATAATTACTTCGTCTGATAATTTCAGCACTTTCGTTAATACTTGATTGACCAACAGCGTTGTATATTTTCTTTTCTGTTCTTTTTTCTAACTCCTGAGCTATTTCAATATCACCTTTACCACCCAAAAGTATAATGGGAATTTGAATATGTTGAATAATCTCCAATAGTTTTTCTATTGGAATTTGCTTGGTATAATAAGTTCCTCCTATAACCAAAGCCACATATTCCGATGAAATTTCTGAAGGTAGTCCTGTGATATTTTCTTCATTTTCTAATCCGCTATAATACTCCAATCCTAAATGGTCGTTAGTAATGCCCAATGGCTTTAAGGTGTTAAAATAACGTTGAACAATAGGTATATGTGGGAGATTATTAATTTTAAATTTAACCAAGAGCCATTTTTCCCAATTGAGCTTTTCAAAGGAATAAGAAGGAACATTTAGAGCCTTTTTTATTCTAAAAGTTCTTAAATTTTTATGAAGATCTATTATGTAATCATATTTTTCCTGTTTAAGCTCTTGAATGCTATGGTCTAAATCATCATTAAATAAAAAAAGTTTATCGATATAAGGATTATTCTCCAAAACAGAAATATAGTTTTCTTTACTTAAAAAATGTACCTCAATAGCTGGTTTTTGTGTTTTTATGGCTCTCAATAACGGACTAGTGAGCACAATATCGCCTATAGAGCTTAACCTGATGATAAGGATTTTTTGCATTTTGTTTTCTAAGTTTTCCGAGCAAATTTAGTAAACTTTATTTAATACTTTGTACAGTAATACTAGAAAAAGTTGTTTATTAATTTCAGTGACGCTATTCACTATAAAATCAATAGCCCTTGATTTATCTGTAAATACCAGGGTCGCTATCCCCCAAAAGGGGGCTTTCAACCCTTAG
>JAOZUW010000057.1 GCA_029938465.1 Bacteroidales bacterium
TTATTTTAACAAAGCTTTCAGGTCTTCAATAACAAATACTCCATGCTGTTCTAATCTCTGCCTACTTTGATGTCCATTAGCAACGAATAATATTTCACACCCTATCTGATCAGCTACTTCTTTATCGTGTAAAGTATCACCTATTAATAGTGTTTTACTTAGATCGATCTGATGCTCTTGTAACATAACCTTTGCTCTATCTAACTTTCCTGCTCCCAAAAGATTATCGATACCATAAACCGCATTAAAATACCTATCTATTCGCATAGTTTTTAGCATAGCATTTAAAGAATGATGTTCCATTGCAGACAATATAAACTGCTGTTTCCCCGCTTTTTGAAATAATTGCAAAACTTCTGCCGCTTTTGGTTGAAGTTCACAATTATTTATTGATTCTGAATAATAATCCATAAACCGATGTCCTAAAATAGGAAAGGATTCCTTTTGAAAATCAAATCCTATGTTTTCATAATAATCCTTTACAGGAAAAGTAAAAACCTCCTGATACTTTGCGGTGGATAATTCTGGCAATTGATAATCAAGAAGTAGGCGATTCATACATCCTACACAATAGGCAACATCATTTAATAGTGTGCCATTCCAATCCCAGATAATATGGGTATATTTATTTAGATTTAAAGATTGCATCAGCTATTATATTCAGAAAAATAAATTCTAAGAGATAGGGTGGTTCTCGTGGAATTTTTTCAACCGGTTTTCTAAGTCTCCAAACTGTTCTTTTTTAACTAAAGAAGTACAAGCTCTAATACCTTCAGTTCGTTCGCTACCAGTTATGGCTAAAGAAATAGCACTGATACCATAATAAATTAGCTCATTTAACAATTCAACACCATCGAAACCAGGATAAGAAAAGGTGAAGTAAAAACCATCAGCTATAGGTTCATCTTCATCTTTGTCATAAACAATATCAAAACCATTATCGGTAAAAAGCTTCTTCATCACTTTGGCTTTCTCGCCATACACCATTACTTCATCTCTAAAATTAAATACCCCATCATTTACAGCTTTTAGAATACCATATAAACCATATTGGGCTGAATGTGAGGTGCCGGAGCTTAAAGGATAAAGGGTTCCAAATACCATGGTATAACCAAAGCCATCCGAAGTATAGTGTTGTTTCAAATTATCGAATTTTGTTTCATACAACTCATCACTAATCACCATCATACCAATTCGTTCACCTGCATAGCTAAAGCTCTTAGAGCTGGATATAAATAAAATGTAATTATCGGTATATTTTGCTACTGAAGGTTGATATGGAGCTTGTCCGGGTATACTATAGTCTTTTCTAAAATCCATAGCAAAATAAGCTAAATCTTCCATCACTACAATATTGTATTTATTGGCCAATTCACCAATAATTTTAAGCTCAACATCATTAAAACAAATCCAACTGGGATTATTTGGGTTTGAGTATAAAACTGAATGGATATTTCCTTTGGAGAAATACTCTTCTAACTTTTCCCGAAGTTTTTCGCCACGGTAATTATAAACATCAAATGAATCGAACTTAAGACCCATTACTTTATGTTGCATCTTATGCACAGGGAATCCCGGATCGATAAAAAGAGTAGTATCTCTTCCTTTAAAAATACGCGAAAGCATTAAAAAAGCAGCGAATCCTCCTTGCATACTTCCCACTGTTGGTATACATCCTTCAGGATTCACTTCAATATCCAAAAAATTCTTTACAAATCTACTAATCTCATTTTTTACAAGCGGAATACCCTGAATATCAGGATATAAAGCGGCAACGCCACGTTCTAAAGCTTCTATTTGCGCTTTAACACCGTAGGCATTAGGCGGCAAACCAGGAATTCCCATTTCCATTCTAATATAGCTATCGCCTGTTTCTAGTTCAATATTATTGATGAGTTTTTTTATCTCTCTTATAGAAGCAGTTCCTACTTGCGGCAAACCACTTTCTTTTATTTTCCTACTAACAACTTCTTGATTAATGGGTGTGTTTTTCATAATATTGTTGTATTATTCTTTTTATTCTTTTATAATTATTTCACTTTCTTCATTCCTGCAACTGCAAGAATAGCACCTAAGGCAACCCCAAGAATTGCTGCAAACAACACTTGAAAATCTGGTGGCAATAAAAAAGTAAAGGTATGCGCTGGAATCCAGAAAAAAGGAATCGTTTTCTTAAAAACAAAATTCCATTGCACATTCCAGTCCAAATTTACAAAATATTTTTTAAACATAATGGGTGTAAAGAAACCTTTAATTGTTCCTCCATTTGCCAATATGTGCATATCGGTTATTTTATGTAAAGTCATCATCACTGGTGCATAAATAAGATTCATAGCAGCACTAATACTAAAGGCTACAATTAACTTATCTACGCTAAAGCTTTGTTTCATAATAATAGGGGCATCCGTCATGCCCAAGTATGCCAAAAAAGCTGGTGTACCCACTGCAAAAATAATAAATGCCATTTTTATGGTAAGCCCTAAAAAGCCCCAAACAATAGCACGTGGCAATACTCCAAAACCTTTTTGGTAATAAGAGCCTGTTTTTATACGCAAGCCTATCACTTCTCCTAAGGTTGCTAAAATAGCAAACTTTATAAAGCTGGTTATCATGCCATGAGACGCATTAAAATGTATATAAAAATCAAATACATTCTCACTCCAAAAAAAAGGCAAAAAGGCAAGGATAATAATTAATATAAAATATATATCTTTTCTATTCATTCAAAATTATTTTACTTCGCAAAGGTCTGAAAACTTTATGTTTTTGCCGATACGAGTATTACCGATTTTTCTAGTTATAAAACCTACCCAACTCAAAAATAATAACTACACCTAAGTGAGAAGAACCTACAAAGGATTATAGAATATCTTATTTTTAATACACCCTAATCTCATCAATGGCAAAAGCATTCCATTTTTTTCTGTTAGCAGGCTGAAACGCCTTTATTTTTAACTTAATGTAGCGGGTTTTCCTATCCATGTTTTCAGTATAATATTCTACTACTTCTATTGATCTATCATTTACTTCAGAATCATATATATTCAAATATTCATATTGATCTCCATCTGTACTAATACCCACTTCAAGTTGAGCAGGAAGATAAATATGCCCTTTCGTATTTTTCAGAAAATTAAAGGCAATCTTTTCCAAAAGCATTATATTCTCCAAATCCAAAACTATTTCCACATCTTGATCATAAAAAGCCATCCAATGATCGTCGCCTACATCCTCGACACCCACATAACCATCAGTCAGAGCTGCATTTCCTCCAGCAGAATACCATGAAGAATACTTCCCTTCTATTTGCACCTCTTTTCCAATTGCTTTATGGTTTTTTTTTATTTTTTGCATAAAAGATTCATCAGAAGGCATTGTTGCAAAAGACGTTTTTATCAACGGACGAATTTTAAACAATTCAGTTAGGTCTTGCTTTTTATTTTTAATGGGTGCCATTCGAAAAGCGTAGGTGTAATTTCCCGGACTTAAAGTATATTCAGGATGCGCTCTAGATCCCCAAGAATCGTCACCAGCCATACCTGTTTGTTTGAAATCCATATCCACAGTAATAAAATCTCGCGGGCTCACATCAGATGTATGCTTATTTTTCTTCTTGTCAGGCTGATCAAAATCATCTAAAGTATAGTTTTGTGCACTAAAATCAATAGTAGGAAAACCAACAATGAAAATACCTTTTCCTTTATTGTTTTGCAAAGCAGCCCAGCGTAAATCACTCAAATTTGAGTTCTCCTGAGGACGAACATAAGGTGTATATTGTTGTTGAGTAGTGGATTGATATAAACCGATTTTATAGCCTGTTTTTCTATCCCAATAGTTTTCTTGAGGTCCTCTACCATACCATTGCAATTGATTAAACGCTCCTGCAATTTCCATACTCATTCCCCAGCGTGGAATTTCGGACCTATCCATCTTTCGATTCACTTTTAAATTTTGCTGAATATACAATTCGCCATTTCCTAAAACAGTATATCTTATTTCTAACGCCCCTGCATCTTGTGCTAAAGAATACTTACAGAGAAGTTCTACTTCATGCTTAGAAATAATCTTATGTTCAAAAGATAATATGGTCATTTTCGCATGAGCATCTTTCCAATAGGCTGCTCTTTGTTGAAACCTATTGCCAAAATCATTATCTGTCATTCCTCGCCAAAAACTGGCTTGAGGCCCCTTTTCTTGATGAATAATCTCCTCATCAGCCATTATCCAGCTTTCTAAATATCCTGAGGACTTTGAGAACTCCATTTGAAAATCATCACCAGTAAACATTAGTTTATTCTCGTCTTCTGATAAACTAAGCACTCCAAAAGAAGATAGTTTAGAATAAGAGAAACCATACATAGATGGTAGATTAAACTGCTCCCAAGCTACTTCGTGTCCTTTCTTTACTATGCCATTATCTTTTTTCTCTACTGCAGATATTGTTAGGATATATTCTACATTTTGCTCTGTTAATGATTCATTAAGGGGAATCTTAAATATCACAGAATCCTGAGGAGCAGCAGAAAAATCATCAATTACTCCTGACATCACTTTATTACCATCTTGCAATACGGTCCAATGGAAATCAAATTCATTTAAATTTCTATGGTTATAATGATTATAAATGCGGATGGCATTACCCATTTTCTTAAACTTGAGGTATTGATATACCTTTTTTACTTCCCATAAACCCGGATGCACTTCGCGATTTGGAAACACTAAACCATTGGCACAAAAATTATTATCAGTTTGTATAGTATCGGTTCCAAAATCACCACCATAAGCATAGTATTCTCTTCCATCTTCAGTGGTTTGTAGTATTCCTTGATCCACCCAATCCCAAATAAAACCACCTTGTAAAGATGGCTCACTCTCTATCACATCCCAATATTCTTTAAAATTACCAGTGGAGTTACCCATGGCATGTGCATATTCGCACATAATTAGAGGGCGATAATGAGGACGACTGACATATTCTTTTAAATGGTTGATAGAAGGATACATAGGGCATACGATATCCGTAGCTGAGTCTGCACCGGCTCTCTCATAATGTACCGGTCTAAACATATCAAGCTGATGCATCATTTCGGAAGCTTGAATAAAGTTTACGCCAAAACCTGCTTCATTTCCCATGGACCAGATAATAACCGATGGGTGATTTTTATCACGTTGCATCATACGTTCAATACGATCCAGATGCGCAAATTCCCAATCAGGATTATTCCCCAGAGTTCTATCCAAATTATAGCCCATACCATGGCTTTCTATATTAGCTTCATCTATTACATAAATACCATATTTATCGCAAAGCTCATACCAATATGGATCATTAGGATAATGCGAAGTACGAACAGCATTAATATTAAACTGTTTCATTAACTCTATATCCTTTAGCATAGATTCTTTACTAATCACATGGCCAGTAATTTCATCATGCTCATGCCGGTTCACTCCTTTTAACAAAACTGCTTTTCCGTTTACCAACAATTGACTATTTTTAATTTCCACTTCTCGAAAACCAATCTTTGTACTCACCGCTTCAAAAAGATTCTTACCAAACCTTAATTCCAATACAAGGGTATAAAGATTTGGTTTTTCTGCCGACCACAATTCCGGAAAAGGTATAGAACGACTCAAGTGTACTTGTCTCTTCTCATGAGGAAAAAATTTCTTTCCACTTAAATAGGTTTTCTTTATTTGCTCCCCATCTCTATATAAACGCAATACAATGGTAGATTCTTTAAAAAAGTTCTCACTTCTATTCTCCATGTTTACTTTCAGATGCACAAATCCTTCGCTATAATCTTCGTTCATGCTGGTACGTAACTCAAAATCCTGGATATATAATAATGGCCTAGCTGTGAGATACACATCACGTTCAATACCACTAATACGCCAAAAATCCTGACATTCTAAATAGCTACCATCCGACCAACGATACACCTCAACAGCAAGAGTGTTTTTACCTTTTACTAAATAAGCTGTGATATCAAATTCGGCAGGCAACTTACTTCCTTGACTATAACCTACTTTTTGTCCGTTTACCCATAAGTAGAAAGCAGATTTTACTGCTCCAAAATGAATAAATACATTTTTATCTGCCCAAGCACTATCTATGGTAAACTCCCGGTAATAAGAAGCCACAGGATTGTATTTCTTGGGCACAAATGGGGGATTAGGATTCTTTGTCCATTCGTAATTATGGTTTACATAAATAGGAATATCATACCCCTGAAATTCCCAATTACCAGGCACAGCAATAGAATCCCATTTACTCTTGTCATAATCTAATTCATAAAATTTTTCTGGTCTTTCAGCAGGATTCTTGCTCCAATGAAATTTCCATATACCATTTAATGATTGATAATGAGGCGATTTGCTTTTATCACCAATAAAGGCCTGATTTTTATCTGCAAAAGAATAAAAAGTAGCATGTGATGCTTCTTTATTTATTTGAGTAATATTTGGGTTTTCCCAATCATGTTTTTGGCTATTTTGCGCATTAACTGCAGCAAAACATCCTATAATAAAAAGAAAAAGTATAAATTTTTTCATACTATTATTTTAGAGTTAAACCAATTCATTGAATTCAAGATGCGAATATAAGTGATATTTTTCTGCGAAAAAATAAAAAATATATGCTAATACTTTAAACCCGCTTCACTTTCCCATTAATTATTTTATTTCTCTGCATAAATCTATAAATAATAAAATTAATGTACTTTTGACCTCAAATAATTAAAGAAAACAAAATGAAAAATATCCTCTTTTTATTATTGCCTTTTTTATGGATTGGTAGCGTTGTAGGTCAAGACTCTACACAATTAACATTGAATAACATTTTTAATGAATATCAGTTTTATCCCAAATCTGTACGTGGAATACAATCATTAAAAGATGGTGAACATTATTGCAAAATGAGTAAAAAAGGCTTAGAAGAATACAGCTATAAAACCGGTGAAAAAACCAGATTGATTATTGATAATGAAACTTTAAAAGTTGATGACAGTACGGTTTTAAACTATTCTTCTTATCGTTTTGGGCCACAAGAAAATCTTGTTCTTTTAACTACAGAGACAGAGGCAATTTACAGGCATTCCCGTAAATCAAGCTATTTTATTTATAATACTCAAAACCAAAACTTAACACCATTAAGCCCAAATGGCAAACAACGTTTAGCCAGTTTTTCTCCTGACGCTCGTTATATTGCTTTTGTGAGAGAGAACAATATTTTTATCACCCAGCTAAAAGATATGACCGAAACTCAAATTACATTTGATGGTGAATTTGAATCTATTATCAACGGTACTACCGATTGGGTTTACGAGGAAGAATTTGCTTTTACTCGTGCATTTTATTGGTCACCAAAGGGTGATTATATTGCTTATTACAGATTTGACGAATCAAAAGTGAAAGAATTTTGGCTTACCAAATATGGTTCTTTATATCCTGAACATGACAAGTACAAATACCCAAAAGCTGGAGAAGACAATAGTTTAGTAAGTATTCACAGCTATAATATTAATACTAAGAAAATCATCAATATGAATATTGGTGATGAAACAGATATTTATATTCCTAGAATAAAATGGACCAAAGAGAATAATCAATTGGCTATTTTATGGATGAATCGTTTACAGAATAATCTAAAGATTTTAATTGCAGATCCTGCAAGTGGTGATTCTCAAGAAATTTATAATGAAGAAAATAAATACTATATTGATATAACTGATAATTTGCATTTTGTAGCCAATAAGAAAGATCAAAATAAGGGTTTTATTCTCACTTCAGAGCAAGATGGTTTCAATCATATCTATTTTTACAATATGCAAGGTCAGTTGATTAAACAACTAAGCAACGGTAATTGGGATGTAGATAACATTATAGGTTTTGATGAGGACCAAGAAAAAATATATTATTCAGCAGCTAAATCAAAACCCTATAATAGAGAAATTATATGTACTACTCTAAAAGGGAAAGAAAAGGTGATAGAAGATACAGAAGGTTGGAATAAGGTGAAATTTAGTGCAAATTTTAAATATTACACCAGCACCTGGAGTAATGCCAATACGCCTCCTATTTACACTTTAAAAACTATAAAAGGAAAAACCATTGAAGTTTTGCAAGATAACCAAGCATTAAAAGATAAGGTTGCAGATTATAATTTTCAGAGAAAAGTATTTTTCAATATTACAACTTCTGAAAATGTAGAATTAAGTTGCTGGAAAATTTTACCTCCAAATTTTGATGAGAGTAAAAAATATGCTGTTTTATTTACAAATTATGGAGGCCCTGGCTCACAAACGGTTACAAACAGTTGGGGTTATCGCGATCCTTGGAATCAATTGTTAGCTCAAAACGATATTATTGTGGTAAGTGTTGACAATAGAGGAACAGGTTTTAAAGGTGAAGAATTTAAAAAGATGACCTATCAAGAGCTAGGAAAATACGAAACTATTGATCAAATAGAAGCTGCCAAATACTTTGAATCACTTCCTTTTGTTGACCCAAATAGAATTGCTGTTTTTGGCTGGAGTTATGGTGGGTATATGTCCACACTATGTATGACAAAAGGGGCAGATCATTTCAACACAGGGATTGCAGTAGCTCCTGTTACTAATTGGAGGTATTATGATAATATATACACAGAGCGTTATATGCGAAAACCACAAGATAATGCTGATGGATATGATGATAATTCACCCATCAATCACGTTGAAAAACTCAAAGGAAATTTTTTACTAATACATGGTATGGCAGATGACAATGTACACCCTCAAAATACTTACGATTTAATCTCTGCTTTGGTTGCAGCTGATAAACAATTTGAATTAATGGTTTATCCCAATAGTAATCATGGTATTTATACAGGTAGAAACACCACCATTAACCTCTACACTAAAATGACTAATTTTCTACTTAAGCATCTGAAACAAAAATAGTTTCAGCTCTAAACATGCAAGTTTATTTATGCGCTAATAGGTAATTTTTCCGTTTTTTTATGTGTCGTTATTTTTTCGGGATTCAAGGTAATTCTTTTAGTGTATGGTATACTTACAAAAAATCTTGTTCCTTTTCCCATCTCAGATTGAACATCAATAAGTCCTCCTAGGATTCCTACAAAATTTCTTACAGAAGAAAGTCCTATACCCAAACCATCATACAATACATCACTATTTTTACTCCAGACTTTTGAAAAATTATTATAAATTGCTGAAAGTTTCTCTTTGGGTATACCAATACCAGTATCTGTAATCACAAACTGTAAATAATCATTATAAAAATCTACCCTTAGTTCAATAACTCCCTTATCGGTAAATTTTAACGCATTATCTAATAAGTTAGAAAGAATCTTATCCAGTATTTTACGATTAGAGATAAATTTATTATCTAGGTTTTTTGTAGTCGTTTTAATTCTTAATTCAATTTCACCTTTGTAAAGAGCCTTCTTTTTAGTTTGATAATCCTCAAAAATATTAAACAACAGTTTATAAGGATCAATAGCTTCTCTTTTGGCTTGTGTTTTTTTATCAAACTGCAATCTTGATACTTCAATCAAGTCTTCAAGAAGATCGGTAAGGTGATTAGAAGCCACAATGATCTCATCGGCAAATTCAGATTTTTCATTTTTTGAAAACCCCTGTTCTTTAAGCAAATACGAGTATCCTACTATGGCATTCATAGGTGTTCTTATTTCATGTGAAATATTCGCAAGAAAAGCACCTTTCAAATCATCAACTTCCTTATCCTTTATATGTAGTTCTTCAGAAAGCAAAGAAATTTTGTCTTCTAAAGATTCGATATATTTATTGTTTTGCATATTTTGCATAGCTATCCCCCTAACTATTTATATTAATCAATGATTTTAGTATAATCATTAAGTTCTGCTCTCATTTGAACGTATGATCTATAATTAAGTTTCATTTTCAATAGTTTTTCCATATTCCTGGATTGTATATAAAAATAAAAAGGTATTCTATTTTATATATTCGAACTGCTTATAATGGTCATATTCTGTGATATACACTATATTGTAGAATTAAAAAATGCTTGCAATATTGAATAACTAACATCATAAGACCATATGATTAATGAAAATAATTGTATTTACTATAGTGTTATTCAATCATTTGTATTATTTTTACCGACTATTTTGTATCTTTTTTAATTAATACACGTACAAGATCGCATAATATAAAATAAAAAGTAAAAATTTTAAAAATTGTTTATTATATATAACATTGATACACACTTATTTACAGATATTAACAAAAGTAGGTTAAAAAATAATTCCCATACAGGGTAACAATTTACTGTTTTTAACCACTAATAGTAGATAAGGGTGTAATCACAAAATATTAATCGTTATGAAAAAAAGTTTATTATTATTTGCCGGAATGTTTATTTCCATAAGTATTTTTATGGCTTCAGTAAGTTTTGCACAAACAGGGAGCTATTCTGCAAATGTAATTTATGGTAATCAATTAGATTTCCCAATTGAAGGTTTGCAAGCAGACTTATATGATTCAGATGGTGTATTCATTGAAACAGATTTTACTGATGCAAATGGATTTTTCACCTTTGATGGTTTAAGAATTGGTGAAGTTTATACAGCCAAGTTTAGCTATGATGAAGAATTAAACAATGTTGATCTAGAAGATGCCTATAGATTATTGTTACACCTCTTAGAAATAGATCAACTAGAAGGGATTCAATTATTGGCAGCTGATGTTGATGCAACCAGTACAGTAGATTTTACTGACTTTATGTATATCTTGATTGATTTTTACGTGAATGAGTTTGAATTTCCTGCTGGCGACTGGGTACTTCCCGATTGGCAATTTGAAATGACTACAGGAAAACTATCTGGCGGACCTGCACACGTAAATCGTGTAGGTGACCTTACAGATGAAACACCTGATAAAGCTTTGGATAATATCCAACTAGATTATAATGACTTAATTAGCTTCACTAGCCCAGAATTGGTTATACCTATCTATTTTAATGAATCTATCGTAACAAATGGTGTTGGTTTAGTTTTAGCTTATAATGAAGAACTAATTGATGTTATTGATATAGAATCTCCAATTGAAGATTTAGAATATAACATAAAAGATGGTGTTATTAGAATGGGCTGGACTAGCTTTAAAGATTCTTATGAGTTTAATAGCGATGAGGCTATAGTAAACATTCATATTAAAGAAAACGTTGGCTTATCTGATGGTCAGATAGAAAAATTTGATATCTTAGAAGGAACTCATATTTTAAATAAATCTGGAAAGAAATATACCTATCTAAACTTTTCATCATCAGAGTTTAAATTATCTGAATCGGTAAGTAACAATTATGAAACAGCTTATCCAAATCCTTGTCAAGATGCCTTTACTCTAAGTATTAATGACATCTCTAATAATACTGCTGATGTTCAAATATATAATAGTATTGGACAATTGGTTAAAAATGAAACATTAACACAAAACGGTCAAGAGTTACAGATTAATACTCAAGATCTAGAAAATGGTATTTATATTTATCTCATAAAAATTCAGTCTAAGTTAATAAAAGGTCATATTTCTGTCCAGAATTAACAAAGTGTAATTAATGTACTTTAACTTTCTCAAAAAAAAGGAGCTTCTATATAGAAGCTCCTTTTTTTATGTCTGAAATCTTATCAATCGGGTTGCTAATAGGCTATTTTTATTAAATTTGCAACTATGAGAAAGTTTTTGATCGTTGCCTATTTTTTCATTTTACCCCTATTGTTGTTTTCACAACAACGCACGAGCAAAGAAACTAATAAAGAGTATTTTGACGACTACCATGCTTTTCAATTTTTGTTTATTGATGGAGAACCAAATCTGAAAGAAGTATCCAATAGGAAGCTTGCTTTAGATTTTGCAAAATCCACCTCCTATTATGATATCAGCAACCGAACTAAAGAGATAACCTATTTATATGCTAATTGTTTCTCTATTAAACCTCTTGACACAACGCTCTTAATTGAAGCTATCAGATTAAAAGCATTGTTATCTTTTCAGCAAAAAAAATATACAGCTTCCATAACTGAATTTAAGAGTTACTTTAATTGGTATAGCCAATTTTATCATAGTGAAATATATCCAAGCTTTGAATATTCTAAATATGCTCAATGTTATAAAAATACAAATGATTATCAACAATTTATCCATATTCTAAATGCTGGTATCAACAAAACTAAAGCTACAAAAGAACATCAAGAAGATTATATTAGATATCTATTAGTAGCTAGTAAATACTTTACTAATATTAGAAGTCTAGATACTGCAAGATACATTTTAAGCCTTGCTGAAATCACTCATAATAATATAGAAAATAATGATAAATCCATAGAATCTGATCTATATAAACAATGGGGGCTTCTTGAATTATTTAATGTTAATATTGAACTAGCTCTCATACATTTTGATAAAGCCATTGATGCCATACTCCAAACAGATCATACCAATATACAAATGGCCAATTTATTTAACAATAAAGCTATGGCCTATTATCTTGATTATCAATTAAAAAAATCTAAAAGCTATTTTTCAATGGCCTTGACTATCTATCAAGATGAGCTACCTAGAGACCATCCGGTTATTATAAATATTAACAGATATTTAGGGCTAATAAAATACAGTTTAGGTAATTATTCTGAGGCTATATATTACTTCAAACAAGCTATAGAACTGGATCCTTCGCCAAAAAGATTTTTAAGCTATAGAAATCTGGCTGAAGTGTATGCTAAAGTAGATAGCATCGATCAATCCTTACATTATTACAAATTAGGCTTAAAGTATTGCAGTCAAACATTGGGCGAAAATAGCTATCAAACTGCCGTTAGTTATTTTGTATATGGTGAATTCTTAATACAAAAGACTACCTATAAAAGCCAAGGTGAAAAATATATAGGCAAAGCCATCAAAATCTATTATTATATTTTGCCTAATAAAGCCAGAGAACTTATTGAACCATTAAATATTCTTGGAACATATTACATCAATAACCAACAAATAAACCGTGGTTTAGACAGTCTGCAATCTGCATTAATACAAGCTATAGATGGTTTCAACTCCAGAACCATCTATGACAATCCTAAAACTGAAAAGTTTATCCGAGAATCTCTTTTTACCAATACTTTGGCCTGGAAAGCTTATGGCTTATATTTAAAATATCTTGAAACAAAAGATATTAAAGATTTAAAAATGTCTTTATCTACCTATAGCCATTTTATTTTTGCTGCTAAAGAAACCCGAAAATATTTTGAGGAAACAGAGAGTGTTATTTTAGGTTCACAATTAAACTATGTATTTGGACAGGCTATAGAAATAGCTTATCAATTATACGATATTACAAAAGATGGAAAATACATTGAACAAATTTTTGAATTTATAGAAGGGAAAAAATCCTACACCTTATTTTCCTCTTTAAGTATTCTTGAGAAGAAAAAACTATTAAATATCCCGCAAGAACTTTTAACCAAAGAAAAGTTACTAAAATATGAATTGAGTGTGTTAAATGAAAAAATCGGAATCGAAAAATTAGCAGATAAAAAAGATAGTCTGTTAACTTTTGAAAAACAGGCCTTTACCATTACTTTAACGCTAGATAGTATTCAAAAGGTATACAGAGAGGACTACTCTGGATTTTATAATTTAAAATACGGATTTAATGAATTAAGTTTAAATGAAATTGAGGCTACAATTAATGAAAATCAAGCTTTTTTAAATTATTCTTTATCGGATAGTAATCTCACTTATTTATGTATCACAAATACAGGAAGCCATTTATATCATCAAAAAATAGATTCTTCTTTCTACAAGAATATTTCAACCACCGTTAAGCTATTAAAAAAAGTAAATACTGACAACAGCTATGTGGAGTTTCATGAATATATAAACACAAGTAGGTATTTATATGATAAACTTATAAAGCCGGCAGAAAATATAATTAAAGAGAAAGATATCATTTTCATTCCTGATGCAGAGCTAAATTACATCTCATTTGATGCACTTTTAACACAAGACGTTAATATAGAGAGACCAGATTATAGCAAATTACCCTATCTTATCAAACTACACAAAAGCAATTATGCCAACTCTATGCAGATCTTCTTTAACATGAAAAATAAACTTCCTAAAGGTGATAATCATGTTTATGCTTTTGCACCACAATATCAAAATAAATTGGACACTACTCAACCTAAAGAATATCATTATTTACGTCCTCTTGACTACTCTGCATTTGAAATAAAACAAATAAAGAATTATTTGCCTTCAAAACTATTTTTTGGAAAAAAAGCTACAAAAAATACGTTTATTGAAACTGCAAAGAATGCCAATATCTTACATTTTGCCATGCATACTACCATTGATGATAATGATCCTATGTATTCAAAATTTCTATTTACCTATGATACTACTTATAAAAATGGCTTCTTAAATACTTATGAATTACTTAATCTGGAATTAAATGCTGAGTTAGCTGTGCTAAGTGGATGCAGTACTGGTGATGGTGAATTACAAAAAGGAGAAGGTGTAATGAGCTTAAGCTCTGGATTTCAGTACGCTGGCGTACCAGCCATCGTCATGAGCTTATGGGAAGTCAATGATAGATTTGGCTCCTTAGTTATTGCCAAATTTTACAAAAATCTAGCACAGGGATATACCAAAAATAGGGCACTCCATCAAGCAAAAATAGATGTTTTAAAACAGGGAAATGCCCTTTATGCACACCCCTTTTATTGGTCAGGTTTAACACTATTAGGTGAAAACTCCGAAATCAGTTTTTATTCCAACCAATCACCTCTAACAACAATAATGATTATTCTTGTTTTAGTATTTTCTGTTTTGGCTTCTATCATTTTCTGGCGATACCGTATTCAAAAAAATAATTCATAAGAATTAGTATATTTGTTCATTAAATAAGATCATAAAATACCATAAGCTGGTATTAACAATATTTCTTTTACAATAAATTAATTAGGTTTCATTAATATGAATAATAAGGACTCTTTAAAACACAAACTGCATGTGATTATTTTAGAGGCAGATACTCCATTAGGTAGAACTTTTGATATTATGCTTCTGATCACTATCCTTATTAGTGTTTTTGTAGTGATCCTCGATAGCGTTGCCTCTATTAGTCAAAATTTTTCCGAGCTGTTTTTCTATTTGGAATGGATGTTTACCATTTTTTTTACTATTGAATATTTTTTAAGAATATATGTTACAGCAAAACCCTTTCGGAATTACATCTTTAGCTTTTATGGTATTATCGATTTATTAGCCATCATACCTACCTATTTAAGCTTGGTTGTTTCTGGCACACATTTTATGATGGTCATTCGTATTTTTAGATTGTTTAGAGTATTTAGAATCCTGAAATTAGGCCGATACATTGGCGCCTCACAAGTATTGAAAGAAAGCTTTATGAATAGTCGTCATAAGATAGCTATTTTTCTGGAAGTTATAGTGACCATTGTGGTTATTATGGGTTCTATAATGTATATCATTGAAGGTCCAGAAAATGGCTTTTCAAGTATACCCAGAGGCATATACTGGGCCATTGTAACTCTTACTACGGTTGGCTATGGTGATATTGCACCTGCTACTGTTGCCGGACAGTTTATTGCCTCTACAATTATGATTATGGGTTATGCTATTATTGCGGTACCTACAGGAATTATTTCGGCTGAAATAAACAAAGCTGAAAAGAAAAAACAAATTCAATTAAATACTCAAATTTGCGAAAACTGTCAGCTTGATCGGCATGATGATGATGCCCTGTTTTGTAAAAGATGTGGTTCTTCTTTGAGAGAATAAACTAAACAGAGAACTGGCTTTGTAACAAATTCTACTTAAAAAATCACCCTGCTTTTATTTTTTCTTTTTATTCCTATATGTGAATTTGTAAACCATTAAATTAATGTATTTTTGCCGCAATAAAAATGCAAATGATAAAAAATCTGAATTTTCTGAATTTTGAAAAAACTATTTCTAAAGGTCTGGTATTAGTAGATTATTGGGCCGAATGGTGTGCCCCTTGCAAGAGCCAAGATCCTTTATTAGAACTCATTGCCAAGAAAACAAAAAATATAGCCACTGTGGCAAAAGTAGATATCAACGATAATAGAGTTATTGCCAACGATCAAAAAGTGAAAAACATCCCTACTTTAGTTCTATATAAAGACGGTAAAGAGGTTCAAAGATTTGCAGGAATTCAAACTACAGATATTATTATTAATAGTATTCAACAAAACAACAATAAAAAATGATTCTTTTAGAAACCAATTGGAATTTAGTAATCCCCGTAGCTATATTGGCTGTCATTGTTCTTTTTCTTATTTTCAGAATGTATAAAATGCGCCATTTATTAACGGCAGCTAATGGACCAGAAACGAGCGAACACACTATTGAATTAAGTGATAAAAATTTTGAAGCAGTAATTAGCAAAGGTGTTAGCTTAGTTGATTTTTGGGCGCCTTGGTGTGCTCCATGTAGAATTCAAGGACCTATTGTAAACGAACTGGCTAATGAGATAAAAGGCAAAGCAAATATTTGCAAGATGGATGTGGATCAAAATAAAAAAACTGCCGGGAAATATGGCATTCGTAGCATTCCCACTATAATGATTTATAAAAACGGGAAAATGGTAAAGCAGTTTGTTGGTGTGAAAACTAAAGGTGTTTTGCTTAAAGAAATTGAAGCTCACTTATAATTGAATGAATGCTTCAGGCGTTTTTCTTTTCAAATAGCCTCGAATTATTGAAGCTACATCTCTATTATTAGAATACGGTTTAATAAATGACTTGAGCACTTCTATAGGTTGGTCTAATTCATCAACAGATACAAAACCAAATCCTTTATAAATATTGTTTTCCACAAAAACCAGTGCTTTCTCTTGGGTATTTCTCCCTGTATCAACGATAATAAAATTAGGCTTATCGTATTGATAATGAGCAATCAATTTTTCCACTCTTTGATTATAATCCTCAACAGATTCCTCTCCTACACAAGCTCCATTACATTGCTGAATACCATAATAAAAGCAAGCTCCTGAATTTTTATATAGAGCATTTATTTTCTGACATAAGGAAAACTCCTCCGTTAAACGCTCTAGTTCTGATACTGCTGCTCTTTTTGAAGAAAATATAGTGATAAGGTTCTCATTTTCTAATAAACGATCCACTTTTAAACTATGATAAGCCTGCGAATTAATATCACTATAAATACCCCATTGATAGGCAGTTCGTCGTTGAGCACGGTTATAAACAGGGAGATGCCTTTTAATTTCATCTGACTCCAACAGCAAAGCAATCAACTCACTTCCACATAATTCAAAGTCTACAGCTGCTATTTGCTCACGCATTTCCATAGCCTTTCGGGTGCTGGTGTTGTTTAAATGCGAAATAACTCTTTGGTATATATTATTACTCTTCCCGATATAAATAAGATCATTTTTCTCATTAAAGAAATAATATACTCCAACTTCATTTGGCAGTTTATCGAGTATCTCTTTTTTTAGATACTTGTTGAGACCACGCATATTTAAAGTAGCCAGATTAGGATCTTTTTGAAGCAATAGCTGAAACAATTCGGCAGTGGCAGCAGCATCGCCCATAGCTCGGTGACGATTTTTAATTTCAATTCCCAGTTGAGCAGTTAGTTTTCCCAAACTATAGGATCGGAATCCCGGCAAAAGTTTCCGAGAGAGTTTAACTGTATCCAAAACTTTCCGTTGGTAATCGAAACCATATCGTGAAAACTCTGCCTGAATAAAACGATAATCAAAGGAAGCATTATGAGCTACAAAAGTACAATCATCAGTCATTTCCACAACCTTTTTGGCTATTTCATAAAACTTTGGTGCATTTTGTACTAATTTGTTATTGATACCTGTAAGCTGTGTAATTCGATAAGAAATGCTCTTCTCTGGATTGATTAAGCTACTGTATTCATCAATTATTTGTCCGTCCTGAATAATAATTATAGCTATTTCTGTAAGCCTTTCCAATTTGGGGCTCAAACCCGTTGTCTCCACATCAATAATAGCGTATTTTTCCACAGTTTTGTATTATATGTGACAAATATACACAAGATTTTTAGTAAATAATCAGTATCAAAAGTTCAATGCTAATTATAGCTTTTCTTTGTGAAACTCAATGCCTTTGTACTTCTCTGGGATATAGCTGTTACTCAAAGAAGCTCAAAGTGACATAAAGAATAAACAAGAAACAATGTAAACCCTTATCGATATCACATTTCATTTCACTGATTAGTTACGATTTTTTGTCATTGATTGGAACCCTAAAATTGACATAACTATACTATATTATTTGCTACTCACATTATATTCTTTATCT
>JAOZUW010000172.1 GCA_029938465.1 Bacteroidales bacterium
CAGCTATAGTACCATTAATTTCATTTATTCCAACAAGATTACTAAATTCAATTCCTGTAACATAACTTATGGTTAAAGGGTCGGATGATGAGTTTGTGGAGAACTCCTCAGGAGAAACAGCTTGAAGATATGGGATAGTATATCCGCCTGCATCATTAGCATAGGCTATATCAGCGCCATAAGTAAAATAATAATATCCTTCATATATAGTGCCTTCTGTCAAACAAACAGATTCTGTATAATCATTTGTCACAATGTTTTTTGACCAACCAAAAATATCTGGTTCTATGTTTTTGTCGTCTTCCATTTCTCCTCTAGAATCTATCCAAGTAACAAATATTTGCTTTTCATCTGGTGATTTAGCTGCGCTTATACGGTGTTGCCACGCCACATTACCCGCATAATTTGGTGGATCCAAATTGATGTTTTGGGTGTCTATAGAGTCTACCCACATTATTTCTTGGATACCTTCTGTAGAAATTTCCACATTGAAAATATGCCCATAATCACCCCCATATACCCAGCCTATAGAATCAGGATAATTAATAGCATCTGTCGCTGCAGAGCGAGCTAATAAAAACAACTGAAGATCGCCATTAGCATCAACAGTACCAGCAGATTCATAGCAACTAGGGATCATCATACCTGTATGAATTTCATATAGATAAGGTTCGAAAAAATCTTGAGCATCATCAGAAAAGAAATCTATTTCCACAACATCCCAAGAATCACCAGCATCTGTTGTCGCAACCATAACCGGTTGATAATCTGATTCCCAATCATTAGACACGCCTATAACCCACATATAACCGGTTTCTCCATCTTTTGACCAAGCAATTTCAGCACACACATCGTTTCCAACCCATTGACCTCGCCACATGAGCGTACCATCATCTTGTTCTAATAAATCCATGTCCTCAACATCCTCGAATTCCCAAGAAAATTCACCATTATTAAACGTGGCTGTTATTGGCTCTAAACCTAATTCTTCAGGACCATCATCAGGATTCTTTTTATAAACATTCATAGCACGAACCTTGTCATCATATTGGTTTAAACCAAATTGGTTTAAATATCCATTACTTGAACAATCAGGATCAGTTTCTTCAAAATAATATCCAAAATATTCATCACCAGATAATTTATTAGAACCAAACATATAATCTTTCCATGTTTCATTTGTTCCTTGAGATACACCATAAGCATCAGTAATATTTGTATTTCCAATAGGATTATAAATAATCCCTGACATATATACGTCTATTAAATTATCTGCCGTATGGTCAGAAACAACAACAGGACCTTCCCAAGTTTGCCCCTTATCAGTAGAATAAAACATCCCTGTTACTCCTCTATCATCCGCTTCTTCATAAGTCGCTGGATCTAAAGAGAAAGTAATACTTATAGCATCTAATTCTGTATTATACGAAATTACATGCGTCTCTTCTCTTCTGACGCTTCTATATCCATCACAAGTTCCCACAAAAATTCTTTCAATATCCTCATTAACTACTTTTGTGTTTAAAACAGGAATAGGTAAGTTTTGTTGACTCGTGTTTAATTCGAAACCTTTTTGAACTCTTTTAACAAGATTTCGTTCTTTTTGCATTTGCGCAAAAGATGTAACAAAACCAAAAATCATCATAAATAGTAATAGTTTTTTCATAGCATAAACTTGTTTAGTTAAAAATATCTTTTTTAGTGAGCTAAATGTACAACTATTTATGCAAAAAGCTAATATTTATGCAATTATCCTATAAAGATTCCGACGATCTGCATTTTTGTTTTTCTATAACTTATTATACTATTAGGATTCCACCTATAATATACCAGACTCCTAAATTTTCTATTTTATTTAGCATGAAAAAAAACTGTATATTTATGCCATAAATTATGAAGAGAAAATTATTAATTATATTGTTATCTGTTTGCATTTCTTATTCCTATGCACAACCCAATGGTTTACTAGATGAATTTGCTGATTTCTCAAGCAGTTTCAACTATGAATTTACCACATCCGATGGTATTCGTTTGAGTACTGATTTGTATTTACCCATTACATCGGATAGTATGATGATAGATTTGCCATTTGGTGATAGCTCTTATAAAATTGAAATTATTAAGAATGGCACCCAACTGCTCATTTATGACTCTATTAACGGTCATATAAACCCTAATCCCTATCAATTGCCTATGGTGTTTACCCGAACTCCATACAATAAAAGTTCAAAAGATGCCTTAGCCATTATTATGAATATGCTGGGCTATGCTTACACACTACAAGATATGAGAGGTCGGTATTCTTCCGAAGGTGTTTATTATCCCATGTACTCTGATAGTTGGAAAAAAAATAATTACCACCCAAATATTTCATATTCGCTGGATTTTACTGAAATAAACGATGCTCATAATTCCATATATCATCAAGATGGATATGAAAGCATTTTGTTTTTACAAGACAGTTTGTTTTGGGATTTCGATTTGGATAATGATGGAGTAGCCGAAACTACCGATAAAGCATATAATGGATATTTAGCTATGTTTGGAGCTTCAGCTATGGGCAATTCACAATATCAAGCTGCAGCAGCTTATAAAAAACCCGCAATCGGCAACGATCTAAAAGCAATGGTTCCCATTGTGTCTACTCTGGAATATTTTGAAGGCGTGGTGCAACAAAATGGTGTTTTTCGTCAGGCCTTAATCAATAATTGGTTAAGGGGTCAATTGGAAGATGTTGCCATCATTAACCCTGATGATGACGATATGCAAAACGATATGCATTCTACTTTCGATTATGGAAATCTGGCTCCTCAAGAGATATTTGATTTAGCCATCGACCAATTTTCTACTATCCCTGATGAAAATGGCTATACTGCCATGTATCCTAATTATGCGCAGCGCTGCGATATGGATGCCAGTTTTGCTCCAATAAATGCTGATGGAGAGTCTGATATAGCAGGAAATTATAACAGATACAGTAATATGGAAGTGCCCAGCTATCACCTGACGGGTTGGTGGGATATTTTTATTGATGGACAAATAGAAACCTATCATCAAATAATGCAAAATACTTCTGAAGAAAACCAGAAGATGCAAAAAATGGTAATAGGTCCTTGGTCACATGGAACTATAGGTATGGATTCGGTGGGTGACTTGCGTTTTCCTGAAAGTGTTTTTGATATCAATATCTTATACGGCGATATCTCTGATAATACCGACAATATAAGAGTTGACAAAATTGTTGAAAGCGAAGTATTATCGTGGTTACGACATTTGCTCAATTATGAGGAAAACAACTTCTTGGCAGAGCCCAAAGTACTTATTCCTGAAAACAACAGTTGGCAAGAATATGGTCCTTATCAATTACGAATTCCTGCTGATCATTATTATGTACGATTTTCTAATTTTATCAATTATATTACTGGTCACGAAGATTTATTGTCTATCCCTGTGGAGCTACAAACTCAGGATACTTTATTAGCTTTTACTATCGATATACCTGCTGACACAAGTATTCAGACTCCTGACAGTGAACCTATAAATGACCCTGCCACTCCTATTATAAATTTTGAACAAGTAAAAAACATTCGTTTCTATATTCCAGGACCGGTAAATGATGGAATAACAGAAAATAATAAAAAAGGCAATTATTGGTATGAGACTGATGATTTTCCACTTCAAAATGGAATCGAGTGGAAATCTTTTTATCTCCATGCAAATGGTGATATTAATAATGAGATGTCTCTTCAAACAGAATCTGAGCTGGTATATATTCATCATCCTGATGATCCGGTATGGACAATAGGAGGTGGAAACCTTACTTTAAGAACACCTATAATTAACAAAACAAATGCCGGCCCTATAAATCTAGCCGATTCTATTTATGCTCCTTTAACAATGAATAGAGCAGATGTTTTAAAATTTGAGACTACCAAAATAGAAGATAGCCTGTGCATCATTGGTTATCCAAAAGCAAAAATATATATCAGCAGTACAGTAGAAGGAAGTAGCTTTACGGATACCGATTTTTTTGTACGTATTTTGGATGTGTATCCAGATGGAAGAGAATTTTTTGTTGTAGAAGGTGCTGTAAATGCACGTGCCCGAGAATATGCAGCCTCCATAGTCGAAGGTGAAGTTGATAATAGTGTAGCCTATTCGAATATAGAATCAGGAGAAATATATGAATTGTATTTTCAATTATTGCCCATTGCCTATACTTTTGGGCATGAGCATAAAATGAAAGTATTAATTAGCTCATCCAATTACCCACGTTATCAATGCAATGCCAATATACCTATTGAAACAGGTGACTTTTTTAGGCGAGATGTGGGAGATGAACAGACTTACATTTTCCAAGGGCAAGAAATGTCTGCAAGAATAGCAACACAGAAAGTATACTTTTCAAATAATCAAGCTTCGCAATTGATTCTACCTCTTTTTAATGGATATGGTAGTGGAACAACAGAATTTTCAAAAAATAAAGAACCGGAAATGATTGTTCATCCTAACCCAACTCATAGCTATATAAATATAAATTTTCAGGAAAGAGCTAACTATAAAATCAATATTTATACCATTGAAGGGCATTGTGTTAAGAGCAAATATATCAAAAATGATCTTTTTACTAAAATAAATATGCAAGGTCTTTCAGCCGGTGTTTATTTTATTGAAGCTATTGATTCCCATAATCCAAAGATAGTTTCTAAAGTAGTTTATCAGCCATAGTTTGATTCTTGTTTTTATAACTAAACCACTATGGAAGTATTATAGGTTTATTTGACGAATAAAAATCGTTTCTATTTTAATCCTAACTGGGTTAGAAGCTAGAAGCTAGAAGTCAGAAGCTAGAAGTCAGAAGTGGATTACATACTGTGCTGAACATCCCTGATTAGTATTGACCAGTTTTTATTAATTTTTCATTATCAAAAATAGTTAAAACATTGTTATCTCCTAATTGTTTTTTAAACCAAAAAATTTACAGAAACTGAAAGTCTTACACTAAAAGCTCATACCTGCATCTGGCAAAAGCAGGGTTTTAACTAAGAATTGAGACCAATAAAAACCATTTGATATAAGCTGCTATAACTTCGTGATTTATATTTCCAAATCTAATTCCCTATTGGCTTTTTGTGTAACTATACTAAGCCATCATAGGATCTTGTAATATTATATGCCTATTTTATATCTACTCTTCTTCATGATTTATTTCCAGAACTAAGGCTATGCAAAGAAATCATTCATCAATTAGATGTAAAATATGCTATCTTCTAAATACAA
>JAOZUW010000058.1 GCA_029938465.1 Bacteroidales bacterium
GTAGAATCCCGAATCACCAAATCAGCCTGAATAATTTTTGTTTCAGCACGTTTAATGCCATCCATATTTTTAAGTAATAGTTTCACAGCCTCCTCTCCCATTTGCACACCTCTTTGATCTACTGTACTTAAGCTAGGTAAACTTATGGCTGAACTAATTTCATTGGAAAAACCCATCACTTTTATATCCAATGGTATTTTTTTACCCATTTTATGTAATTGATTCATAGCTCCTATAGCCGTTAAATCATTTACTGCAAAAATACCATCTAAATCTGGTATCAACTGTAAAATATCCTTTGTCGCTATTAAGGCATCATCATAGGAGTCACAGATAACTACAAAATCATCTGAAGTTTCCAAACCATTTTTTTTAAGAGCATCTTGATAACCTCTTGTCCTTTTCCGACCTATATTCATATTCAATGGTGCACTAAAATGAACTATTTTCTTGCATCCACACTTTATCATATGTTCCACAGCATCAAAGGCTCCTTGATAATCATCAAAAAGAACTTTATTGTAATCGCCCTCTGGAACCCGATCAAAATACACCATAGGCACGCCCAATTGCGATAGTTTTTGAAAATGAGTAAAATCCTCAGTTTCTTTACTCATCGACACAATAAGTCCATCCAAACGATAAGACATAAAAGATTGGGTTAATTGTTTTTCGCGTTCCAATAATTCATCACTATGATAAATCATAACCTGATAACCTTCGTTATAGGCTACATTTTCCACTCCTTCGATAACTGAAGAAAAAAAATGATGTACCAACTTTGGTACCATTACACCAATAATTTTACTGCGTCGGTTTTTTAAACTCAAGGCTATCTCGTTGGGTCTGTAATTAAGCTCACGTGCTAAATCTTGTATGGATTTCTTAGTTGCCTTACTGATATCAGGATGATCCTTTAAAGCGCGACTTACCGTTGAAACAGAAACATTTAATATTCTTGCAATATCTTTGATTGTAATTGGATGCCTACTCATTAGCTCTTATTATTTTGAAACTATAAAAATATACTTTTTTTTGCTAACAACAAACGTTTTCGCAATCGTTTGCACTAATGTTTTGAGAATATTCCCTATATCATACTACATAATAGATAGATATTTAGTATCTTAGCGGTCTATTTAATACGTCAAAAAACAAACTTAATACATACGAAATGATAAAAGCGATACGCCGATGGCCGTTTTTACTCCTTATTCTATTGATGGGGAGCTTTACGTCATCCTATGCACAGGAAATTACTGTTAGTGGTGTTATTACCGACGAAACAGAAGGATTCACTTTAATTGGTGTTTCTGTTATTCAAAAAGGCACAAGTATGGGCACCACTACCGATATTGATGGAAAATATACCATCACTGTGCAAGAAGGAACCATATTGGTTTATTCCTATATTGGTTATAATGATGAGGAAAGAGTAGCAGATCAGGCTTTTATAAACCTTTCCTTATCAGAAAAATCTGAGTTATTAAATGAGGTTATCGTGATTGGTTACGGTACGCAAAAGAAAACAGACAAAACTGGAGCTGTTTCCCATGTTAAAGCCGAAGACTTAAACCAAGGTATGTTATCCGATCCTATTCAAGGTTTACAGGGTAAAGCAGCTGGTGTTTCCATTACCAAAAAAGGTGGTGACCCTAATGCTGGTTTTACTGTACGTATCCGTGGTGCTTCGGGATACACTGCTTCTAGTGATCCATTATATGTGATTGATGGAGTTCAGGGTGGTGATCCTACAAGTATAGCTTCTGAGGATATTGAAAGTTATAATATTTTGAAAGATGCGGCTTCTACTGCTATTTACGGTTCTCGTGGTGCTAATGGTGTGATTATCATCACTACAAAAAAAGGAGGAAAAAAGAATGGCGAAACGGTTTCTGAAGTTAATTTTACCAGCAAATATTCATTAAGTAAAGTAGCAAATACAGTGAATGTATTAGATGCTGATCAAATCAGACAGTTTGTTGTTGACTATGATAAGGAATTTATTGATGGTGGCGCAAATACTGATTGGCAAGATGAATTATACAGAACAGGAAATACATTAGAGAATAGCTTAAGCTTTTCTGGGGGTTCGGAAAAGAGTTTCTATAGAGCTTCTATCACTAATACTACCTGGAATGGTGTCATGAACGGTACTAGCAAAGAAAGAACCAGTGCTAAAATGAATATCACACATAAAGGTATTAATGACAGATTAACACTGAATGCTAATATTGCTACATCTTTTGAAAATAATGATTATGAAAACTTTGATGGCTTTGATAAAGATGATGTGATATACCAATCTTTAACACGTAACCCAACCGATCCTGTTTATAATGCAAGTGGAGGTTATGATCAAACACAGCGTGTTTTTAATTATGAAAATCCAATGGCAGTTATTAACCAAGTAACAAATATTCGTGATGCAAAACGTTATTTGGCTAGTTTAAAAGCCGACTTCGTCTTCTTTGAAGGCTTTACAGGAACAAGTATTATCAGTTATATCCGCAACGATCAGGAATACACATATTTTAGACCTAAAGGTGTTTTTGCATCAGCAGATAATGGTTTTGGTAGAAGAAGTTATGATAACACTGCTGAAAAACAGTTTGAAGGATATCTTACTTATAAAAAAACCTTTAACGAAAACCATAATCTTAATCTAATGGGTGGTTACTCCTGGAGAGAAGCTACTCATGATGGCTTATACTCTCAAGCTCAGAATCCACAATCACCTTATATTGGTGCCAATGATTTAAGAACTTTTGTTGAAGTTAACTACGGAGATGTTGGCTCCTATAAGAATAATGAAACACTGATTGGATTCTATGGTAGAGCACAATATAATTACCAAGGCAAATACTATATAACTGCCAGTCTTAGGCGTGATGGTTCTTCTAAATTTGGGAAAAATAACAAATGGGGTTGGTTCCCTACTGCTTCGGTTAGTTGGAATATGCAAGATGAAAATTTCTTAAAAAATACAACTTGGTTAGACCAATTAAAATTAAGAGCCAGTTATGGTATTTCAGGTAATCAAGCTTTTGGATCTGGCTATAGTCAAGTTTCTTATATCCCAACAGGTTTAGCAACAAATCCTGAGACAGGGGAACAAGTGATTACTTTTGAAGCTGCCAGAAATGACAATCCCGATTTAAAGTGGGAAAAAACAGCTGAGACTAATCTTGGTATCGACTTTGCTTTTTTAAATAGTAAGATTAGTGGTAGTCTTGAAGTATATCATAAAAACACCACTGACTTACTTTATCCTAAAGCTGTTTCTGCTGAAGCAAATTTATCTAACAGAACTTTCGCTAATGCAGGTAATATTGTAAATCAAGGTATTGAATTATTTTTACAAGCACATATAGTAAACAAAACAAACTTTAGTTATAAAACCTCTATTACAGCCGCTCATAATAAATCAGAATGGATTGAATTAGCATCAAACAATGAAGAAGGATACGAAAACAATGGTTATCTTTCAGGTAGAGGCGCCATTGGCGATGCTTTTTATATTGTTAGAAACCAAGAAGGACACGAGGTCAGTGAGTATTATTTACCAGAGATTGTAACCATTCAAAATGGGCAGTTTATTTTCAGATCAAAAGAAGGTGGGTATACTGATCAATTGGCAAATGCAGAACGTAGTTTTGTGGGCTCACCAAATCCTGATATTGAATTAGGATGGTCAAACAATATGACTTTTTATAAAAACTGGACCTTAGATTTTTCATTTAGATCAATGATTGGGCATCAAAAATACAATGCAACTAGAATGTTTATGGATGCTCCTTTTGATTTACCTGATTTAAACGTGGTTGAGGATGCTTTAGATTGGGCAGCACAAGGTAGAGAAACTACCGCTATTGTAGCAACTGAATATATGGAAGATGCTTCTTTTGTAAAACTCGACTTTGTTTCTATTGGATATAACTTCAATGTAAAAAGTGTCAATTGGCTTCAGGCAGTTAAAGTTTTTGTAGTGGCCAATAATGTTTTTACACTTACTAATTACTCTGGTGCTGATCCTGAAATTAATTACGCTAATTTGGCATACGGATGGGATCAATACAATGTGTATCCTAATACTAGAACAATAACATTTGGATTAAACGCAACATTTTAAGGAGGAACAAAAATGAAAAAGATAAATATAATTATAACAATGTTTTTAATGGTCGGTCTGATATTTTCAGCTGGCTGTACTAAACTAGACGAGGAGTATTTTGATCAAATTCCAGCTGAAAATTATCCTGAGAATGCTGATCAAATTGCTACATTAAGCGTTAATGCTTATAAGAAACTACAGAATATGGCCGATGATAATGGTTGGTGGTTTTTAGCTCAATCCATTAGTGGTGATGGTCTTTGCGGTCCAACACGTGGTGCCGATTGGTTTGATGGTGGAAAATGGGTTGATGTGCATACGCACCGCTGGACTAATGATACGGAAAGTGTAAACAGAATGTGGAGCCTATTTTGGGAAGGTATTACCGTTTGTAATCAAACCATTGGCCAATTAAAAATGATTGAACCTAGTGAACAGATTACAGCAAAAATGGGTGAGTTAGAAGTATTACGTTCTTTCTTTTACTATTTATTAATCGATAATTATGGTAATGTTCCGTATGTTACTGAAGTACTTGATCCAAACGCCTTACCATTAAAAGTAGAAAGATCAGTGATTTATGATAGCTTAATTATGACCATAGAAAAGAATATATCTGGTTTAAATCCTTCGAACCTTAAATATATGGCTACAAAAAATATGGCAAATGCTTTATTGGCTAAACTATATATTAATGCTGAAATATATACTGGTACCGCACAATGGGAAAAAGCTGAACAGTATTGCGATAGTGTAATAGCAGGGCCTTACTCTTTAGTAAACGATGTGAAATCACCTTTTGCAACAAATAATGAAAATAATGCTGAAATAATTTTCTCTATTCCTTATGATGAGAATAACTTCCAAGGTTTCCGTTTACATATGAGAACCTTACATTACCAACATAATCTAACTTTTGATATGCCTGTTGGTCCTTGGAATGGTTTTGCAGTAGTGCCCACTTTCTTTGATACCTATGAAGATAATGACTTAAGAAAAGAAGCCCATTTTATATGGGGACCACAGTATACACATACTGGTGACCCTATTATTGAAAGTGTAACCGGTGAACCTTTAAATATAGATCCACATTTACCTGCACTTAGTATGACAGATGGTTACACACCTGAACAAATAAGAACTACTGGAGCAAGGATAGGTAAATATGAAATAAAAAAGGGTGCCAAAGAGAACCTCTCTAACGATTTTCCTTTATTCCGCCTGTCTGACTTTTATTTGATGAAAGCGGAATGCGAAATACGCTTAGGAAACAGTGGTGACGAATGGGTGAATCCTATTCGAACACGGGCTGGTGTTGAAACCTATTCTGGATGTACTTTAGATCAGTTATTAGCCGAAAGAGGACGCGAGATGTTTGTAGAAGGTCACCGACGTCAGGACTTGATACGTTTTAACAAATGGAAAAACTCTTGGTGGGAGAAAGAAGCTCATGGTAGTGATATGAATACCTTCCCTATCCCTCAATGGGCTATAGATGGTAATCCAAATCTAGGAAATTAAGTATTTTTATGTTTTTATAATATAATTTTTTCACGTAATTGCGAAAAATTTTAATTCAATTAATAAATCAACTAAATAATTATCAAACTTTTAAACTATGAAAAAGAATTTAATTAAATTTTCAAAAGTAGCTTGGCTAATGGTTATGGCCTTTGCGCTAATTACAACATCTTGTAAAAAAGATGATGACGATGATGATGGTGGCGGCGACGATCCTGTTATTGTATTAGATGGTGTTTATATCAAAGGTGCAGGTACTGCTCTAGCTGATTATGATACTAAAGGTATGATGAAAGTTACTCGTAACGAAGTAACACAAGAAGATAGAGCTAGCTTATTAGAACTTTATATCGCTGTTAAAGGTGGTGCTGATGGTTTCAATATTGTTACAGTAGAAGGTGCTACAAAAACTATTTATGGTCCTGGTGCCGATTTTGCAGAAGTTACTGAACCAGATGGTGATGAGCCAACTTTAGGTTTAAAGCGAGGTTCTGTTGCTGTTACTGACACAAAATTCACTGTTGATGCTGATGGTCTTTACCATGTAGCTTATGATACTGAAATAGGTATTGTTACTATCGCTAAAGTTGAGTGGGGTGTTATTGGTGCTGCTACTCCAGGTGGATGGGGAGAGTCTACACAATTAGCTTCAGAAGGTTTCGACCTTAACACTATGACTTTTACTGCTGTTGATATTACTCTTACAAAAGGTGATTACAAATTCCGTTATTCTAATGGATGGAAAGTAATTCTAGACTCTGAATTTGATCTTGGCGACGGAAACACTGGTATAAAAGTAAATGCTAACTATGGTGGTACTGTTGAGGCATTAGTTCCTGGTGGAGCTAATATTACTAACGAAACTCCTGGTTATTATACTGCAACTATTACTTGGGTTCTAGGAAGTGGTTATTCTGCTTCGGTTGTAAAAACAGGTGATCTTGAAACTTATGACTATTCTGCTACTGAACTTGGTTTAATTGGTGATGGTATTATGAATGCTGATACTGTTTTAGGATGGAATTATTCTTTAGGTTTACATGCTCCAACTGTTACAGACGAAACAACATATACTTGGTTGTACGAAGGTATTTCTGTTACTTCTGCTGGTTCATTTAAAATCAGAGAAGGACAAGACTGGAATGGAAAATCTATTGGATATGCTGACCTTACAATGGGAGGAACTGCTGCTGCAAACTTCCAAGGAACTGATCCTGATGGAAACATTCAAGCTATCGAAGATGGTATCTTTGATTTCGAATTAATCATTGATGCTGTTACTGAAACATACACTTTTAATGTTAACCCAGCTGGCGTTAGCTTTAATATACTTTATGTACCTGGTGCTCACCAAGAATGGGATCCATCTAACGAATCTACTGTTGTTTACGATGGTATAGGTGATGGAAACTACGAAGGTTATTTATATTTCCCTGAAGCGGCTAACGAATTCAAAATCACAAATGGACCAACATGGGACGAAAACTATGGCGATGACGGAGCTGATGGTACACTAGAGCAGGACGGTGCTAATATTGTAGCTGGTGATGCTGGTTATTACAAACTAAATGTTGATTTCAATGCATTAACATATACTGCATTATTAACTAACTGGGGTCTTATTGGCGATGCTACTGGCTCTTGGGATGATGACCAAGATATGACATATGATGCTGATAACGATGTTTGGACTATTACTACTGACTTAGTTACCGGAGAAGTTAAATTCAGAGCAAATGATGCTTGGGATATTAACTATGGTGATGATAGCGGTAATTTAGTACAAGACGGTGCAAATATTGCTATTGCAGAAGATGGTAATTATACCATCACTATGAATCTAGGAACACCTCCATATGCTTATGAAGTTGTAAAAAACTAATCATACAAAATTAAAATTATCAACCCCAGCATTTAATGTTGGGGTTTTTTTATTTATACGTATTCTCACTATCAACCACATATTACCAAATAAATTTCATATTAGTATTTTTTTCTATGCGAAAGATTCAAAAATATAACAAAGCAGGAATGTTTCATACCATTAACGTATGGTAAAAAAGGGGTCAACTTACTATTGTACATTATACAAAACAAAGATTCTATTCTATCTAACTACATAGTGTTGTAAATTTTCTTTTTGCATTCTCATACAACTCACTCAATCACAATTTCATCCACAAAAAGCCAAGCATCATTACCTGCACTAGGATGATTATCAGGCAATTTGCTCTGATTTTCGATAATGATCTTTAAATATCTAGTAGGCTTATCCGGCAATGGAAAAGAAACTCGTTCTCTAACATCATCAAAAGATTGATCAGAAGTATTTATTTCCATTCTATTGTATTCCATATATCGGTCTCCATCATCACTCTTATAAATAGTTATGGCTTTTGGTGGTAATATCCACTGCTCTGGCTTATTAATATAAGAAAAACTCAAATGTTTTAAATGATATTCTTCGCCTAAATCAATTTCAGCTATCAAGTCTTTTCCTTCAAAACCTAACCAATTGCCATCGCTTAAATTTAAAGAGCCATATAACCCATCATTTAGAGTATTCTTATTTTTTCCTTCATATCTCGAACTTGGCTTCTTCTTTAAAAGCATTTTTTTACCCACTGCATAATGATGCTCATAAACAAATACCGAAGCTTCACGCTTTAATTCTTTGTCTTCAAAAATAGCAGCACTTATGGTAACTGAAGTATCCAAAACAAAAGAATTTTCGTATAATAAACTACTATCATTTGGTAAGGTATTATCTAAGGTGTATCTTATTTCTGGCTCATATTGCTCAGCATGAAACACCGCCATATTTTGATGCTCTACAGTATCATATATAGTTTCTAACTGGATTAAATAACTGCCATCAAAATATTGATAACCTAAATTTTTCAACAGTTTCTTATGAGTCTGCAAACGCTCATTAAAGTCATCAAAATCTTTATAGGATCTTCTGGACCATAAAACTTCGGAAAGAGCAATCATACGAGGCAATAGCATATATTCAACATAATCACTTGTGGGCATATACTCTGTCCACATATTAGCTTGAGCTCCCCAAATATAAGCTGCTTGCTCTTCGGTTAAATCCGTTGGAATAGGTTCGTAATCATACACCTTGGTTAAGGGTAAAAAACCGCCTATGGCTTTAGGTTCATAGTTAGGATCAGCCTGATAATGATCAAAATAACAATGAGAATTTGGAGTCATAATCACCTGATGCTCTTGCCTTGCAGCTTCTATGCCTCCTTTTTCGCCACGCCACGACATTACTGTTGCTTCTGGGGCTAAACCACCTTCTAATATCTCATCCCATCCAATAATCTGACGGCCATGAGCATTTAAATATTTTTCTATACGTTCAATAAAATAGCTTTGTAGGTGGTGCTCATCTTCTAAACCTTCTGTTTTTATTCTTTTCTGACATTTTTCACAAACTTCCCACCTATCCTTAGGACATTCATCACCTCCTATATGTATATATTCACCGGGAAACATCTCCATAACTTCATCTAATACATTTTGCATAAAAACAAAAGTCTCTTCATTTCCAGCACAATACACATCTTGGAACACACCCCATCTATTAGGAACTTCCTGCTGTTTTCCTGTACATGATAAATTTGGATACGCAGCTAAAGCAGCTCTGCTATGACCTGGTAATTCTATTTCAGGAATTACTGTTATATTCAGGTTTTTGGCATAAGCAACCACTTCTTTAATTTCTTCTTGTGTATAATATCCACCATATTTATCACCATTTTTTTCAATTCTCCAAGCTCCTATCTCCGTAAGTTTTGGATAAGCCTTTATCTCTATCCTCCATCCCTGATCTTCAGTTAAATGCCAATGAAAATGATTAAACTTATACAAAGCCATGATACGTAAATATTTCTTTACAAAAGAAACAGGGAAAAAATGTCGTCCCACATCTAAATGCATACCTCGGTAAGCAAAACGTGGCTCATCCCATATCTGCACATCTGGTATTTCTATGCCTTCTTTACCATCGTCAAGCTCCTTTAAGAGTATCATCTGACTAAGAGTCATAATTCCATTAAATACGCCACCAAAGTCATTCCCTTGTATAATAAGCTTATCCTTATCTACTTTTAAATGATAACCTTCTTTACCTATTCGTTTGGGTGTATTAGTAGTACTCAATAAAATCACATTATTTAGATCTTCAGCATCCTTTAAGCGAATAATACCCATATTATAATGACCAACAGAGTCAATTAGAGATTTTAATTGTTCTGCCATTTGCAATAATCGTTCATCTTCGGAGTCCAAAAGAATTTTTGTTTCATCAGTAATGGCAAAGGAAGAAGGCACCGGAAACATTGTTCTAGGACGTGGAATAATGGGTGATTCTAAATGAGTATTGTTCTCAAATTTACAAGATGAAAATAACGCAACAAAAATAATAACAATAGTTAATGATCTGTATTTCATATTTATAAGTATTTTTATTTAAAGTATTACTTCACTATAGAAGAAGCATCAATTAATACATTTTCTCCCTTATGATAAATGGCATATTGAAAGCCCGGAACAAGAGAATAAGCAGCATAATCACCACTCACATTCAGTGCTATCAATCCAATTTGGAATGCTTGATCCGGATTTTTATCCAAATATTTTTCTTTTATTCTTTGCAAAGCTATTATACAAGCCTTTTCAGGGCTTTTTCCTTGCCTCATCAATTCTACTACCAAAAAACTTGTTTGTGTTTTTAAAACATATTCACCAACACCTGTGGCTGCACAAGCTCCCACTTCACCATCGGCAAATAAACCTGCGCCAATAATAGGACTATCACCTACCCTACCATGCATTTTATAGGCCAAACCACTTGTGGTACAGCTTGTAACAATTTCTCCATTATGCAAAGCCACCATACCTATTGTGTCATGATTCTCAACATTCACCTCTGTTTTATAATTGGATTTCTTTTTCCAAGATTCCCAATCTTTTTTTGCTCTTTCTGTGAGTAAATCTTTCTTTTCAAATCCCTGTTCCTGAGCAAACTGCTCAGCCCCTTCACCAGAAAGAATAACATGAGGTGTTTTTTCCATTACTTTGCGTGCAATGCTTATGGGATGCATATAATTTTCAATAAAGCAAACCGATCCTGCGTTTCCATATGCATCCATTATAGCGGCATCTAATGTCACGTGCCCATCCCTATCCGGACGACCACCATAACCCACTGAACCCACATTTGGATCAGCCTCAGGAACTCTTACTCCTTGTTCTACAGCATCAAGAGATGAACCACCATTTAGAATAGTCTCCATTGCTTTATCGTTTGCTGCCAAACCGTGCCTCCAGGTACTCAATACAATACTTTTGTTCTGATTCACTTTCAGCTTAGCTTCTTGTGCCAATACTTTTGAACCTATTGTGCCTGTTAGAGCCACACTACCACTTAGTAAACCTAATTTCTTTAAAAAACGCCTTCTATTACTCATAACTATTTCTGTTTATTAATCATTCTGTTGTATGTATCTGCTGTAATCTCCTCCCCATTATTACAAATAGGACATAAAAAATAATATTTGCTTTTCACTGGAAATAATGGTATAAAAAATACTGAAAACCGGCTTTGGTGTTTTGTCAACACCCAATAATTTGTATTAAAACAACGTTCGCAAAACTTCTTCTGATTGCTTACAACAATCTCTGGTTTAGCCTCATCAAATCCAAAAATCACAAACATGACAGATTTTTTTTGTAAAAGTATGAAATAATTCAAATGAAGCATTAAAATACCCTATTTTTGTTGCCATGGATATAGCTGCCATTATACTATCTGGAGGAAAAAGTAGCAGATTTGGAGAGGACAAAGGACTTTTTAAATTCAAGGGTCAATCTTTAGTTGAATATGCTATTCAGCACTGTGAAAAATTCACTAAAAATATTACAATTGTATCTAATAGAGAAGAATACCTACAGTTTAGCTTCTCTATTTATGATGACATTTACAAAAACTGTGGCCCTATGGGTGGAATTCATAGTGGCTTGCTTCATTCCTTAAATGATATTAATTTGATCATTTCTAATGATACCCCATTTATTGATAGTAAACTGGTTCAAACCCTTATTGATGAATACAATAATGAAGATATATTAATTTTCCAATCATACGATGGGAAATACCAGACTTTATTAGGTATTTACCATAAAAGGATAATCAAAAAATTGGAAATAGAAATACAAAAGAATCATTTAAAGATGATCCGTTTTATAAAACAAACTAATCATCGAATAATCAAACTGCCAAGCGATGATTCTTACAATAAATCTTTTATTAATATCAATTACTTAAAAGAAGTTGAAAAGTATGAAAGTTAAGGATTGGCAATTGTCGGATAAATGGCTGAAAGCAGCTGTAATAGGAGGACTATGGGCAAGTATTGAAATTGTTATAGGCAGTTTTTTACATAATCTACGAATTCCATTTGCAGGTACTATTTTAGCTGCTCAAGGCATTATTATTCTATTGGCTTTTATGACATTATGGCCCGAAAGAGGTATTATCATTAGAGCTGGAATTATTACTGCATTAATGAAAAGCATTTCCCCAAGTGCAGTTATATTAGGACCTATGATTGGTATTATCACAGAGGCTTTTTTATTAGAAATATTCCTTATTATCTTCGGAAGAAATCTGTTTGGATTTATCATTGCTGCTTCTATCTCCTTATCCTCTGCTTTATTACACAAAATAGCCACATTTATAATACTTTATGGTTTTGATATTGTAAAAATCTATGAAAATATTTTCCAATGGTTTCAAAAGAAGATACATTTCAACCAACTGAATGCTTTTGAGTTTATACTACTTTTATTAGGTGTTTATTTGCTGTGGGGTATTATTACTGGTATTAGTGGCTATATCATTGGTCAAAAAGCCAAAAAATTAAATACAGAAGACACCTTTGCAAATGAAAGCATTGATACTGAAGAATTCTTTCCTATCAATAAAAAACAATCTTTCAAGGTGCCATTATTATTCCTTCATTTTATTAGTGTTCCTCTTGGTTTATTATTGATAAATTTCACACCAAGTGTTTGGGGCTTGAGTTATATCATTATTTATATTTCTTTTGCCATTTATTGGTATAAAAAAAGCATGCGGCGCTTAAAGAAGCCAATATTTTGGGTACAATTGATTCTTATCATTTTATTGGCCACTATATTTGGCGAAGAGGATAGCGAGGTTTTAAATAATATCAGCTGGCAAGGGTTTGTTTATGGCTTAGAGATAAGCTTAAGAGCCATTTTTGTAGTCATCACATTCACCGCCTTAAGTGTAGAATTGCGTAATCCTGTTATTCAGCAAAAAATGAATAGTCGATTTGCAAAATCACTTTACGAATCACTAAGTATTGCTTTTGGAGTATTACCACGCGTTATCAAAGCACTACCTAAATCTATTGAATTTTTCACCCATCCTTTCAGGACTTTTTCTGTTTTAATTGCCCTAACAAAAAACGATTTTGAACAAGGTAAATACAAAAACAATTCTGCAGAATAAATGGGTTTTTAAACTAAAAAATACTCGATCTGCAATTATTAAATAAAAAATCATAGAAGATAGCTTGCCACACAAGAGAAAAATGATTATCTTTAGGCATTAAAAACAAAATATTATGAAAGAGCATGATTTAGTTAGCGTATATGTTGGCTCTGGTATCAATGCAAGGTATGTAGAGGCGTTATTATCACAAAGCAATATTTCTAGTTTATTAAAAAATGAACTTCAAGAAGCTGCTCATGGTGGTTATGGCGGTCCAAATACTGATGATTCCTGTGAGATTTTTGTAGAACAACAAGATTACGAATTAGCAGAAAAGCTTATTTTTGAGTATATGAATTCCAAATAAGGAAAAATGATTGAATTCATCCTAAATGGACAAGAGATTTCTTGTGATTTGCCAGGAAAAACCTCATTATTAAGCTATTTAAGAGATCAAAAACATTTAACAGGCAGCAAAGATGGTTGTTCTGGTCAGGGCGTTTGTGGTGCTTGCACAGTACTCATCAATAACAAACCCCGATTGGCATGCCAAATGAGTCTTGAAAAAATTCAAGACAAAGAAATCCTTACCATAGAGGGATTGACAGAAAAAAAGAAGCATTTTATAGCTGAGGCTTTAGTAGAAAAAGGAGCTGTACAATGTGGGTTCTGCACACCTGGAATTATTGTAAAAGCCTATCATCTGATTGAAAAAAATCCAACTCCTTCCTCTAAAGAAATAAAAACCGCTTTAAAAAACCATTTATGCCGTTGTACAGGCTATGTGAAAATTATTGATGGAATAAAACTTGCCGCACAACATATAAAAGAAAACAAACTCCCATCTCAAAAGAGTTTCACCAGCTATATTGGTCAATCTGTAAAAAAATACAAAGGATTTGAAACAGCCATAGGAAAACGTGATTTTACTGATGATTTATTCTTTCCAAATATGCTACATGCTGCTTTGGTTTTTAGTGATCATCCGAGAGCTAAAATCATAAATATTGATTTAGAAAAGGCTAAAAAGTTTGATGGCATCATAAAGATACTCACAGCGAAAGACATTCCTGGGAATCTAAAAACAGGATTAATCTATCAAGATTGGCCTATAATGATAGCTCAAGGGCAGACCACTAATTATATTGGTGATGTTTTGGCTCTTATTATTGCAAAAACTCCAGAACAAGCAAAAACCGCTGCCTCATTGGTTAATATTGAATATGAAGTTATGCCTCCTATTACAAATATTCATAAGGCCATCGAAGAAACAAGTCCGAAAGTCCATTCTAATAAAAGCAATATCCTTAATAAAACCATCATTAACATTGGGAAAGATTACGGTTCTTTTCCACAGAAAGATCATATTGAAGTCAGTGGTATTTTTAATACACAACGCATTGAGCATGCTTTCTTAGAAACAGAAACAGCGGTTGCATTACCACTAAATGATGGAATACATTTATTTTCACAAGGTCAGGGTATTTATGTAGATAGAAAACAAATAGCTGGTCTGCTAAACTTAAAAGAGGAACAAATAAGAATCACACAAGTGGAAACGGGAGGTGCTTTTGGTGGGAAAGAAGATCTTAGCGTTCAGGGACATGCAGCATTAGCAGCTTACATTCTCCAGCAGCCAGTCAAACTTCATTTATCTCGTCAGGAATCCATACGCATGCATCCTAAACGACATCCTGTATATATGGACATGAGTCTTAAAGCGGATAAAAATGGTCAGTTAAAAGCCATTAAGCTCTTTGCCTTGGGCGATACAGGGGCTTATGCCTCTGTGGGAGATAAAGTAATGGAAAGAGTGGCAGGTCATGCAACAGGAGGGTATTATGTGCCAAATGTGCAAATAGAAGCTTTGGCAGTTTATACCAACAATATTCCAAGTGGTGCTATGCGTGGTTTTGGTGCCAATCAAGTGGCTTTTGCATTAGAGAGCCTCATGGAAGAAATTTGCGAAAAAGGAAGCTTCGATGCCTGGGAATTTCGTTATAAAAATGCTTTGCGCGAAGGATTAAGCACTGCTACCGGACAAATAATGAAACAAGGAGTTGGAATACGCGCTTGTTTAGAAGCATTGAAAGATGATTATAAAAAACATAAATATAAAGGTTTAGCTTGTGCCATTAAAAATAGCGGTGTAGGCAATGGGATGATTGACGAAAGCAAATGTAAGATTGAAGTCAAATCAGCGGAAAATATCATTATTCATCATGGTTGGACAGAAATGGGACAAGGTGCTCACAATATGGCATTACAAACCTTTTGTGAAGAAACCGGTATAGATATAGCCATTGTAGATGTTCAAGTGGATTCGGTCTGGGATATCCCAACAGGAATGACAACTTCTTCCCGAGCCACTGCCCTACTTGGTCAAGCCGTTATTGATGCCTCCAAAAAATTCAATAAAGCCATGGCTACAAAAAGCCTTAAAGAGCTGGTTGGAGAAGTTTTTTTTGGTGAATTTATTGTGGATTGGACTACAAAACCAAATAGCCATTCAAAAGAACAAATCACTCATTTTGCCTATGGCTATGCAGCGCAATTGGTGGTATTAAATGAAGAAGGGAAAATAAAAGAAGTCATAGCAGCTCACGATGCAGGAAAGATAATGAACCCTACACTCTTTGAAGGGCAGATTGAAGGAGCCGTGCATATGGGATTAGGTTACGCATTGCGCGAAAACCTACCTATGATAAACGGGCAATTAGTTTCAGATAGCTTAAATGATTGTGGTATTTTACGTATTCACGAAACGCCAAAAATAAAAGTTATTGGAGTTGAAGTAAAAGATAAAGTTGGCGCTTATGGAGCTAAAGGTGTGGGAGAAATAGGATTGGTTCCTACCGCAGCAGCAGTGGCTAATGCTTTTTATAGGTACGATAAAAAACGAAGATATGATTTGCCTTTAGAATGGCCAAGTGATGATTTTCCGGTTGTGATACAGGAGTATCACAGGCTTCCTAGCCTGTGATTATAAAACTTTTATTAAGATCAATACAGGCTCGGAAGCCTGTGTTACAATAAAAACTGTTTTACAAATCAAATTTATCAGCTAACAAAGAAGCCATTTCTTTTTGAAGTTTTTCAGCTTCCATACGGGCTTTTTTAGCGAAATCTTCAGCATCCGAAGCGTAAATAATACCTCTGCTTGAATTTATCAAGAGCCCCACTTGCTTATTCATACCAAATTCAGCTACTTCTTTCAAACTACCTCCTTGAGCTCCTACTCCTGGAACAAGGAGAAAATGATGAGGTACGATATCGCGAATAGGCTGTAACATATCAGCTTTAGTTGCGCCTACCACAAACATAATATTGTCTTCTGTTCCCCATTTCACTACCGTCTTTAAAACGGTTTCAAAAAGTCTGTTTTTCTCATAAACAGATTCTACATATTGGAAGTCGAAAGCACCTTGATTAGATGTTAAAGCCAAAACAATAGCCCATTTATTTGGATAATTAAGAAAGGGCGTAATACTATCTTCTCCCATATATGGAGCAAGGGTTAAAGAATCAAAGCCCATATTTACAAAAAATGCTTCCGCGTATTTTTTACTGGTATTCCCAATATCACCACGTTTGGCATCGGCAATAGTAAATAATTCATCACCAAAAGTGTTAAGATATTCAATGGTTTTCTCCAGACTTTTCCAGCCTTGCGAGCCTAAACTCTCATAAAAAGCAATATTGGGTTTATAAGCTACAGCCAAATCATGTGTGGCATCTATTATTTGTTTATTAAACTCAAATATGGGATCATCAGTTTTTAATAAGTGTTTTGGAATTCGTTTTAAATCGGTATCTAATCCAATACACAAAAATGATTTCTTTTTTAAAATCAGCTGAAATAATTGTTTTTTATTCATCGGCTAAGAATTTATAATGAGCTTTCACTTTCTTTTAAGCGTTCGGCATTTTCTGCCATCTGCAATTTATCTATAATCTCCTGAATATCACCATCTATAATGTTATTCAGATTATAAAGTGTTAAGCCTATTCTATGGTCGGTTACACGCCCTTGAGAATAGTTATAGGTTCGGATTTTTGCAGAACGATCACCAGTAGAAACCATAGTTTTTCTTTGATCGGATATCTCGTCCAAATATTTTTTATGCTCAATTTCATATATACGAGAACGCAAAACCTTCATAGCTTTATCAAAATTCTTTAATTGAGATTTTTCATCCTGACAAGTAACCACAATACCTGAAGGAATATGCGTTAAACGAATGGCTGAATAAGTGGTATTTACCGATTGGCCACCAGGACCAGAAGAGCAATAAGTATCTTTTCTGATATCACCAGGATTAAGATCAATATCAAATTCCTCAGCTTCCGGTAAAACAGCTACCGTAGCTGCTGAAGTATGTACTCTACCTTGTGTTTCTGTTTGAGGAACACGCTGCACTCTGTGCACACCCGATTCATATTTCAATGTGCCATACACTTCTTTTCCACTCACATTCACAATTACTTCTTTAAAACCACCTACTGTTCCTTCGGTAATATCAACAGTTTCAAATTTCCAACCCTTTGATTCGCAATATTTTTGATACATACGATACAAATCTCCAGCAAAGATACTGGCTTCATCACCACCTGTCCCAGCTCTAATTTCTAGAATAGCATTTTTGGCATCTTGTGGATCTTTTGGAATAAGAAGAACCCTAATCTCTTCGTCCATCTCTTCTTTTCGCTTCACCAAAGTAGAGAGTTCCTCCTTAGCCATAGCAATAAAATCATCATCGGTTTCCTCGGCAATTATTTCTTTTGAAGATGCAATATTCTCAACCACATCTTTATATTCGTTGTAAGCCTCCACTATAGGCTCCAATTCTTTATAATCTTTATTAAGCTGAACAAATTTTTTCATATCCGAGATCACTTCCGGATCTGACATTTGTTCGGCTATTTCATTAAATCTGTTCTTTATGGCTGCTAGTTTTTCTATCATCTTGGAAAATTTGTGCAAAAATAGTAAAAATTACGGCTTCTACCATTGGTGTTTACTAATGATTGATAACTAAACCATTCTGGACTGGAAGTACCATAGGTTTATTTTACGAATAAAAATCGTTTCTATTTTAATCCTAACTGGGTTAGAAGTCAGAACCTAAGCTGTATGA
>JAOZUW010000251.1 GCA_029938465.1 Bacteroidales bacterium
AGGCTAATCACTCTTCCAACTTGGCATAAGCTTTAATAATCTTTGAAACCAAGGAATGGCGAACAATATCTTTTTCGTCGAGATAAATAAAATCCACACCTTTAATGCTATCCAGCATAGTTTGTGCTTGTTTTAATCCAGAGGTTTGTTTTCTGGGGAGGTCTATTTGAGTAATATCACCTGTTACAATAAATTTACTGGAGACTCCCATTCGGGTTAAAAACATTTTTAATTGATTACTGGTGGCATTTTGAGCTTCATCTAAAATAGCATAAGCATTATTAAGAGTTCGGCCACGCATAAAGGCTAAAGGGGCAATTTCTATGGTGCCATCTTCTAAATATTTCTCCAGTTTTACTGCAGGTAGCATATCACGCAAAGCATCGTAAAGTGGCATCATATATGGGTCTAGCTTTTCTTTCATATCTCCGGGTAAAAAGCCAAGGCTTTCCCCTGCTTCTACGGCAGGTCGTGCCAATATAATACGTTTTACTTCTTTGTTTTTTAGGGCTCTAACAGCAAGAGCTACAGCAGTATAGGTTTTTCCACTTCCTGCAGGACCAATAGCAAATACCAAATCATTTTTTAAACTTATTTCTACCATTCGCCTTTGATTGGCAGTCAGCGCTTTTATTAATCTGCCATTTACACCATGAACCAATACTCCATCAGCAGTGGCATTAGGTTTTACATAATCATCGGCAGTTTCATCTATTAGCCCCTGAAGATCTTTTGGTGTTAATCTGCCAAATTTTTCGAAATGCATAAGCACTACATCAAAGAAGTTTTCAAAAGTGCTGAGTCTTTTTTGATCTCCAAAAACTTTAAAAATATCACCCCTCACAACAAATCTTAAGTGGGGGAATAAATCTTTCATTGCTTGAAGATTCACTTCTTTTACTCCAAAAATATCCAAAGGATGATGGGTTTCTAATGATAATATTAATTCAGCCATATAATTGGGTTGCTTTTTTTGCAAAAATAGCAAACAATCCTAAATGATTTAAACAATCTCTATTAATAATACCAATTTGGAATCAAAATACCGGCTAATTCTTATTTTGATGCGCTAGCTTTAATTTGTCACTCTTTTTATTCCTTATATTAGTACTGTGAGTTGGAAATTAAAAGTAGTCCAAGTTTGTATTTACCCAATCTTAGATAGGTTAGAACCTGAGCTGTATGAACATCATTAAATGCCTCAACTGTTTTGATTTCTATAACAATTTTTTCTTCTTGCACCTTCAACCCAAGCTGTTTTAATTCATAATACAAGCATTCTTGATAGGCTGATTCTAACAACCCTAGCCCTAATTGTTTATGTACTTCAATAGCACAGCCAAGCTATCTCATTTTCAATCATAATAATTTTTTTTCTTTGTGAAACTCAGCGTTTTCTTTGTGGTTCTTTGTGCAATACCTATACTGCCGGATTTCCTCTCGATAGGGATGGCGAGGCAGGGCTATAACACGGAAATACGCAAAGAAGACACAATTTGCTCAAAGGTATTATAAATTCAATAATTTCCTCAGCGCATCAAAATAAGATTTAGCCAAAATACCATAAGTAAATTGGAATATGTTTT
>JAOZUW010000173.1 GCA_029938465.1 Bacteroidales bacterium
TAACCCAGTTAGGATTAGAATAGAAACGAATTTTATTCGTAAAATAAACCTATGGCATTTCCAGTCCATAGTGGTTTAGTCCGATCTCAAGTGATTATAAAACCATTTTGTAAGTAATGATAGAATAAGTATCAAAAATGCAATGAGAGCAATGGTCCATCTAATATATACTTCAAATTGTGTGAAAAAGGTGAGATAATTGATATCCTTAAGAGTAGCATTTAATATAACTTCTTCATTATATTCAGATTTTTGTATGACTTGACCATTATAGTTGATAAAGCCAGAGATACCGGTATTTGCTGATCGAGCTATTGAAATGCGGTTTTCTATAGCACGAAGTTTTGCATATGCAAAATGTTGAAGGTGACCAGGACTATCATACCACCAATCATCATTAGTGATAATAACTAGAAAGTTAGCTTCCTTCCTTACCATTTCCGATGTGAAATCTGGAAATGCAGATTCAAAACAGATTAAGCTACCAACTTTTGTTTCAGGCTGTTTTGCTAATGAAAAAACCTTTGCTGTAGCATCTGTTCCGAAACTGCTTCCTATTCCGCCTTCTTTTTTTATAATGTTTTTTAGCGGTTTAATAAAGCCTTCAAAAGGAATGCTTTCAGCAAATGGAAGTAGTTTATTTTTATGTCTCACTTGCTGAATTTCACCTTGGTGAATATAAAGGCTAGAGTTATAATTTAAACTATCATAGGTGTAGAAACCTCCAATAATATCACTTTTTGTTTTAGATGACCAATTTAATAGGTGTTGAATGCTTTGAGGATAATGAAAGGAATTTATATTAAAATTCTCAGGAATAGAAGTCTCTGGTAATATAATAAGAGGACTATTTTTTGGATATTGCTCCAGAATAGTCACTATTTTAGTGCTTTGTTGTATAGGTGATAATCCATCAAATTTTTCAGTATAGGTGTTGATATTTGGTTGTACTACGCTAATTTTTAAACTGGATGTTTCCGTGTGTTCTCTTTTTAAAAGATGATGTGAAATTAGAATGGGAATAAAGATTAAAAGACTGGAAAGAAAAGCAAAAGCTAACCTTGAGCGATAGGTTCTGTTGTTTTGTATGACGTAAAACAGTAATCCATTAATCCAGATTACCCAAATACTTCCTCCATAAATGCCTACATATTCATACCATTGTATCCAGTCTATTTTATTCGCAAAAACATTTCCAAGATTCATCCATGGCCACATTAAATCCCAAAAAAGATGCAGAAACTCATAGGTTAGCCAGTAAAAGGAAAGAATTAGTGCAAAAGGAATCTTTTTAAGTGTTTTATAACTATAGAATGAAATAGATACAACGCTTGCCATCATAAATGAGTTCACAATCCAGGCAGTAATAGCACCTAAAAATGAAGAATAGATCATCCAATAATCGGCAATAATATGCCACAAAATAAAGCTAAGAAATGAATATAGGAATAAGGATTTCCATTGGTGTAATGAAAAGGAATATGCCAAGGAAAACAAAGGAATAAAGGCTATAAAAATAAGCCAACTTTGATTGGTAATTTCAGGCCAAGCTAATCCTAAAAGCAAGGCAGACAAAACAGAATATGTAGTTCTTTTAATCAAGGCTTAATTTGTTCTCTGAAAAAATATGTTTTACAGCAATGTTATATTTTTTTATGGTTTTTGACTTTTTAATGGCTTTAAAGGTTTTGTGCTGTTGCTCAAATGAATAGGAAAAATATTCCCAAAAGCTTCTCATTTTCATAAGCAAATGGCTATAATGTAATTTCTCCTGATATTTTTCGAATAATAGCTCATGGAAAAGAAAAAGTTTTTCTTGTAATTCTTCTTCGACATATGCCGTTCCTTTTATTTGAGAAGCAAGCTGAGGTTTCTTTAGTAATGCTCTCCCAATCATAAAATGATGAATATGACCAGAGAATAATTTATGCAGTTCGTTGTATTTTTCCACACTATCTAAATCTCCATTATATACTATCTTATGATGGCTTTGTTTTAATAGTGGAATTACTTTTTCAGCTTGTGCAAAGCCTTTGTACATTTGTTTTCCGGTACGAGCATGAATAATGATTTCTTGTAGAGCGTATTTATTAAACACTTCAATAAGAGCTTTTATCTCATCATCTTTGTGTAATCCAAGTCGGCATTTTATGGATAGTTTCATGGGTATTTCAGAAATTATGCTTTTTAATATTTCATCTATTATTTTAGGTTGTGGTAATAATCCTGCACCCATATTTCTTTTGGTAACCATAGGGTAGGGGCATCCTAAATTCCAGTTTAAATGCTGGTAGCCATGTTTATTTAAAGCTTTCGCTTGTTCAATAATTAATTCTGGATTATTGGCTAGTATTTGTGGGATATAGTTTATTGATTTATTCAGTTCGGAGAGGCTATCTTTTAATTGTGATTTTTTTGGAGGTTTGTGATTGTCTAAACGAATATAAGGGCCATAATAAAAATCTATTCCTCCCCAAACTTGATGGTGAGTACTTCTGAAAATATCATCAGTAAAGCCTTGTAGTGGTCCGCTGCTTAAAATCATCTTTTGTGTTTCCTTTGTTTCCATATAAATGGGCTAAATTGCCCTACAATGGCGGTATAACTAATAAAAAATGGATAAAGAAGAGCAATGATTGGATAATAAATAAGAAGCTTCCTTTGTTTTACAAAATGACTAATGCTCCGTAGGAAAAAGAAATCTGTAATAATTTTTAATGAAATAATCAGAAGTGCAGTAATATATAGTTGATGATAATAAAAGCTTAAACTAGCTAATACAATGATTAAAATATTTTGTGCCAATACAATAATACTAATCAATTGTAAAAAGAAATTGGAATAGGCACTTGATTTCGATACCCAACGTAATCGTTGTTGAATAAGATCAGACCAAGACATAATAGCTTCAGTATGAACAAAATGTTGAGGATGTTTTGCGAATTTAATAGCTTTTGTTCCAAATATCTTTTGGGTTTCCAGCATAAGAAAAACATCATCACCACTAGCTTTATCCATATTTAATGTCTTAAGGTTTATTTTATTCAATATATCTTTTGTAAAAGCTAAATTGGCTCCATTACTCAAAATGGGATGATTTATTGCAGCAGAACCTGCACCACTACCTATTAAGCTCAATAACTCTAAGGCCTGAAATTTTTGCACAAAATATTTAGGCGAATTAATCTGTACACCTCCTAAGAGCATTTTTGTTTGTGATTCCTGAAAATAATCATTGCTAATACTTAACCAATCAGGCTTTACAATACAATCTCCATCAGTCAGTATTAAATATTGATATTTTGCAATTTGATATGCTTTTTGAAGCGCTCTTTTTTTACCTATTGAATGAGCATCTAGAGTAATACATTGGATTTCTAAAGATGGGTTATTAGCTATAAAATCATTAATTATTAGTGCGCTATCATCTTCACTGTGGTCATCAATAATAATAATTTCGAATAAATGATTTGGATAATTTTGTTGAGCTAAAGATTTTAATAAACCCTCTATATTTTTTTCTTCATTACGGATGGCAATGACGATGCTGAATTTGTTTTGAGAATATGTATTTTTATGAGGATAGGGTTTTGTAGTAATCCATCCCTTAAAAAAGCGAAACATCCAATACAAATAAAGGAAACATATAAGCCAGGCTATAGAAATGATAAAGATCAAAGTTTTTCTTTTTTTCTGAAAAAACGCAAGTTAAATATAAATAGTCCACCAATAAAAGCAGGTATAGCTAAATTTATAAACCACAATAATGAAGAAGCCGAAACTAAGATCGATTCAAAGGATTCTTGTTGAAATAAATCTGTGGAGATTACACCAAAGACAAAGATGGTGATTAGTCCTCTAATTCCTAATTCAGCTATGGCAATGCTTGGGATAATAGTCATTACAAAGAAGATAAGAAAAACAGCCAAAAATCCCTGTAGTAGGCCTAAAGATAAATCAAAAGAAACAAAAATAAGATAGAATTGTATGGAATAAATGAGGTAGCGAGCAAAACTATAGATCAAAACTTTTGCTAAATCACTTATTTTATACTCTGCCATTAAATTTAAGTGTTTAAGTAAAGGATATCTTTTCAGATCAAAATGTTTACTGAGTTGTTTTTCAATGACAGGAGATTTAAAATAGATATATAGAAGGCTAAAATCAACTAAAATAATAATGAACCTAAATAACCAAACAAAAAATGAATTCCATTGAAAAAACGCATCATTAAAACTACTTGAATAATAGAAAATGGCAATGCTTCCCATTAATAAAGTAATAAGTAGTTGACTGATATTGCCTACAACTGTGGCAATGGTGCCATCCCAACGGTCACCTTTTTTTAAGATAAATATTCGGCCCAAATAGTCACCAATTCTGTTAGGCGTAAATATGCTGATAGATGTACCTGCCAATACAGCCTGAAAAGCATCTTTAATACTCACATTTTCAATTCTTTTTACTAGAAATCGCCATTTTATACTTTCTATCAACCAGTTAAATGGCATTAGAGCCACTGCCATCCATAAATAATAAGGTTTTATTTGTTCTGTGGCAGATAGAAAATGATGCCAGATTTGATGTTCGGGTTTGCTTAATTCAAAAAAAAGGAAAAGATATACCATTCCTACAACTATAATCTTAAGTAATAGATGAAGTCTTTTTCTTATTTTTGCTGAAATCGTCACTAATTATTAAGTTTTGAAACAAGATCGTATAATTTTGGGCATAGACCCGGGTACAAATATAATGGGTTATGGCTTAATACAACAGAAAGCCAATAAAATAAGTATAATTACTATGGGAGTGCTTAAGCTGTCAGCTTACGATAACCACCCTATGAAGTTAAAGCGAATTTTTGAACGTGTTCTGTCCTTAATTGATGAGTATCATCCTGATGAGATGGCATTAGAAGCCCCTTTTATGGGTAAAAATCCCCAGAGTATGTTAAAGTTGGGTAGGGCTCAGGGTGTAGCTATGGCGGCAGGATTATACCGGGAAATTCCAATTTGGGAGTATGCTCCTCGTAAGATAAAACAATCTATTACAGGGAGAGGTACGGCTTCTAAAGAACAAGTGGCTGGAATGCTAAAACATTTACTTAAAATAGAAGAAGATCCAAAATATTTGGATGCTACTGATGGTTTGGCAGCTGCTGTATGTCATTATTTTCAGAAATCATATGGTGAGGATACTAAATCGTACTCGGGTTGGGGGAGTTTTGTGAAAAATAA
>JAOZUW010000174.1 GCA_029938465.1 Bacteroidales bacterium
GTTGATTTACTAACAGATGTGGTTTTGCAGTGAAAAAAGTACGGAAAACAGGAAAAACTCAATGTGATCCAACAAAATGGATAAATATTTATTGATAAAAAAAATCCAGACTCTACAATAGAGCCTGGATTTATCAATTTAAATAAAAGTTTACTAGATTAAAGTTCTTCTCTTTTCAAGTTAAAAAAGATAGCATAAAAAGCTGGCAATACGATAATTGTCAGGATAGTAGCAACAAATAGTCCACCCATAATTGTAACAGCCATTCCTCCAAACATTGGGTCTGGGAGTAGCGGAATCATTCCAAGTATAGTTGTACCGGCAGCCATAGATACTGGTATTGCCCTTGAACGTGCTGCAATAATAATGGATTGGTATTTTGATTTCCCGTTAGATTTCATTTCTTCTTCAGCCTGATCAAATAATACAATTGCATTTTTAATAACCATCCCCACTAAGCCTAGAAGACCTAAAATGGCAAAGAATCCGAACATCAAGCCAGAAGCCAGAAATGAGAAAGTAACGCCTATCATCACCAAAGGAACCATTAAAATAACAATGGTTGTTTTTCGGAAGTCAGCAAAAAGAAACATCAAAATGGAGATAATGATAACTATAGTTAGCAACATATTGGCCATAATTGCATTGGTTGAGTCAACCTGATCTTCATAAATACCATCCCACCATAAAGTATATCCAGGAGGTAATTCAATGGCTTCTATTAAAGGCATTAGTTTGGCTTCGGCTTCTTTATTACCGATTCCTGGCTCCAGTTCACATTGAGCCACAAGACTCAGTTCTCTGTTGTATTTTCCAATAACTCTTTCTTCCCAATCTAATTTAAGATCATCAGTAACCTGATCAAGCGAAACGATAGAACCAGCTGCATTCATAATCGGAATACTTCCCATATTGCTATAATCATAGTCATTGCGGTTCACATCTTTTAATACGATAGGCAGAACATATTCTTTTTCTCGATATTCACCTATTTGCTGTCCATCGGTTACCCGCTGGATTGCATTGGCCATTTCGGATCTAGATACATTTGCAATTCGCCCTTTGTTTTGAGAATAGACTGGTTCAATTTTAAATGTTCTTTCTCCCCAACTATCCCTTACATTGTTAACAAGCGGTTCAGCACGCATAATTACTTTTGCCTGTTCGGCCAAGTCACGTAGCACTTTCTCGTCTGGCCCGTCAAAAGAAGCCTCTATTGTTGCATCCGGATAAGGGGAAACCTTGTATTTGTGCATAACAGACATCCCATCTGGGTAATTACTGTCCAAGTGGTTTTTGAAAATTACTATAACCGAATCAGCAGCTTTATAATCATTGGTTTCGATAACCAAGTTTGCATAATGAGGACGTGGGCTCCAAGATATAGTGGCCAAATAATAGCGTAAAGGAGGTGCTCCCAAACTTACCGAAACATTTTTAACATCTTCGCGGGCAAGTAGAAATTTTTCCATTTTTTTGACATCTCTTTCCAAAGTATATATATCGGTACCCTGAGGTAAGAAATAATCTACTTTAAACTGCTTTTTATTAATTGCAGGAAAGAAGTCTTGTTTAACAAATTTGAAAAGAAAAATACTCAATGCAAATAATCCCATAACAACACCTACGGTTACCCATCGCCAGGCCACCACTGATTCGATAAAGCTGGTTAGTTTATGGTAAAACGGTGTATCGTAAGGATCTTTACCTGCTTCTCCAGTACCCTCTTTCAAGATAAAATCTCCAAATACTGGTGTTTGAATAAGAGCAAATATCCAACTAAGTGATAATGAAATGGCAAGCACGACGAATAAAGGCTTGATAATTTCGGCTGTATTGTTCGGGGCAAGATACAGTGGGAGAAAGGACAGAGTGGCAATAATTGTTGCCCCCAACAAACCCCATTGCGGAATGGTAGCCCCATCCATCAATGCCTTTTTTCGTTTGACACCTCGCAGTATTGATATTTGGGCATTGCTGGTTACCACAATGGCATTATCAACCAGCATACCCATCGCAATGATTATTGCTGCAAGGGAAGTACGGTGTAATTCAATGTTAGCAGGCATCATAAACATCAAGGTACCTGCAATTGTAAATAATAAACTTGTACCAATGAGTATGCCGGCACGTGTACCCATAGCTAGCAATATGATGAAAACCACAATAGCAACTGATATAGCCAGATTGATAAGAAAGTCATTATTTGCGGAAACGGCTACTTCATCTTCGTGGTAAACTCCATTTATTTCTATACCACGGGGCAATAAAGCTTCTATTTCTTTTAGTTTCCTAGTGACTTTTGCGCCCATTTTTACTGAGTTGCCTCCAACTCTTGTGGCGATTCCAATTCCAATAGCACGATTCCCATTCATGCGCATCATGGTGCTTGGCGGATCAACATAGTTTTTTTCGATTGTTGCAAGATCGCGGAGACGAATTTGATTGCCATGTTTTCCAGTGATCACAAGATTTTCAATCTCTCCGAGTGTTTGGAAGGTTCCAACAGCATCAACTCTCACTTCAATATTTCCTGTTTGTAAACGACCTGAATTAACCAGTTTGTTTTGCGATGTTATTGCACCTTCAATATCAGCTGGGGTAATACCAGCATTGCTTAATTTTTGTTCTGAAATATAAACATTAACAATCCTGTCCTGAGCTCCAAACAAATTAACTTTCGCAACATCTTCTATAGTTACCAAATGCTGTTTGATATATTGGGCATAGTCTTCTAACTCTTCATTGGAGAATCCCTCATCCGCAGTAAGCGTATAGTATATTCCAAATACATCTCCAAAGTCATCATTTACAAAAATGGTACTTGCCTCTTTTGGCAATCTAGGCTGAACATTCAGTACCTTCCTCCTCATTTCATCCCAAATTTGCTGAAACTCTTCACCAGCAATGGATTGATACATGCTTACATGCACGTAACTGTAGCCTGGTCTTGATTCAGATTTGATCCAATCAACCAAAGGATGGGCCTGAACTTCACGTTCAATGATTTCCGTAATTTGTTCCTGTACTTCGTATTGACTTGCTCCGGGATAATACGTTGTTATAATCATTTCCTTTACAACAAAAGGGGCATCCTCTCTTTTCCCAAGCATATCATATGCTATAATACCACCTATTATGGTGATAGCTAAAAAGAAATATATAACTTGTTTATTATTGAGAGCGTATCCGGCTATATTCATATTTTTTATTTTTAAAAATCTAAATTATTGTCTATTTATAAATTTAGACAATTGCTATATTTAAGTATAAAGACAGACTAAAATTAATTTGATTTAAGAATGTCAATATTGTTAATCTTATCACCTTCTGTTAGTCTGTGAACACCTGCTATTACAATCTCATCTCCAATGGAGAGGCCTTTTTTAATCAGAATAGCATCATGGCCTACAAGATTTCCCGTAGTAACGCTTTGAATTTTTACTGTATTGTTGTCTGCGTTAATGATCCAAACCGAAGTACTATTATCAGTATTTCCTTCAAAAATAGCTGTTATTGGGACAATTATTCTACTTTGTCCTTCTCCACTATTCTTCAAATTAATATTTACTCTACAACTTAAACCTGCAGCTACTTTTACTTGTGTATTATCACTCTCAATGTTTTTATGATCAAGATATAGATGTAAAGGGAAACCTTCTGATGTAGGTTTTTTCTCCAGTTCTTTTAAACTTGCTTTAAAAACAACCCCTGGATAAGTCTCAAGGTGTACTTCGTAACTATCAAAATTTAAATATTGAATGGCAAGTTGCTCAGGTATAGTTGTTATAACTTCTATTAAAGAAAGATCAACTAAGGTAGTAATTGCTTGTCTAACTCTAACTTTATCACCAAGTTCGGCAAGTTTTGGGCCGAAAAACCCTGTATATGGAGCATAAAGCTTGGTATCTATCAATGCATTTTTTGCATCTTTCCAATCTGCTTCAGCTTCAAGAAAATTAGCATACTTGCGGTCGTAATCATTCTTTGCTACCGAACCTTTTTTCCACAATCTGTAAAATCTGTCCGATTCAGCTTTTGTTTGATTATACCTTGCTTCAGAGGATTGAACATCTATTCGGAAATCACGAGGATCAATTTCAGCGATTAAATCTCCTTTTTTTATTCTTGCACCTTCAACTACATTGTATTTGATGATAGGTCCACCAACTCGAAAGGATATTTCTGATTGTTGGTTCTCTTTTGTGATACCTGGGAATCCTTTCCCTTCAGGATCACTATTTTCTCCAATAACTAATGATTTTACAGGACGAGCTATTTCTTTTTTCACAATCTCATCAGATGCACAACCTGAAATCAACAATACACCAACGAGAGCAATAACAAAAATGGATAATTTATTCATATTTATAGTTTTTATTTTTTCAATATTATTGTGATATGTTTAACTCACCCATTGCCTTTTGGTAGCTAGAGTAGGCTATATTTAATTCAAATTTTGCTTCAATATAATTGAGGTAACTTTTCTGCCAGAATAACTGAGCATCTAGTACTTCCAATACTGATGATAATCCTTCGTAATAGCGATCTACCATCAAATCAACATTTTTAGATGCATTATCAAGAGAACTGTAGGAAAAATCAACTTGTTCCTGACTACGCTCTAATTCATAATATCCGCTGGTAACTTGTAAAGTAACCATATCCACAGTTTTTTGAAGTTCTAACTGAGTTTGCTCCGTAATTTTTTGCATTGCAAAAACTTCATCTTTTTTCTGTCCCCAATAAAATATAGGAATAGCCAAACGTGCAGTTACATGATAATTTGCTCCAGCTTCGGTAAGTAAACCAGGGCTTGGGGCTCCATATGTTCCGCCTGCACCAATGTTAAACTGTGGCTTATAAAAAGATGCTTTCACCTTTTCATTAGCTTCGTTCATTGATACCTGACTTGTTTTTATATTTATTTCAGGTCGAAGTTCTAAAGCTTTATCAAGCTTTTCACTAGTCATTATTTTCCAGTTAACTACCATTAAGGAATCCATATGCATGGAAACAGTGTTTAATGGAACACCTATCAATCTGTTCAAAGTCATTAAACCAACTATGAATTCTTTTTCCATTTTTATAACTTCGTATTGGGCATCATTATATCTTACTTTTGCCTGATACAGTTCGTTCATCCCAACAACTTCCTCATCCACTCTATCTTGAATAACTT
>JAOZUW010000175.1 GCA_029938465.1 Bacteroidales bacterium
CAATTATCGATTCTCTCCAAACAGCTTTAATATTGACAGTTATATACTTGATATTCCCTGAGTAACTTTGAGGCTTTGGTATTCTAGAATATCAAATACCTTACATTTTTTTAATTCCCCCAGGAAATGACTTGATCCTTTAATGTCTTAGTATTATTGATGAAAAGCCTAGTTATTTGATAGATAAATAACTTAAGTATCTTTTAATGCATAATCAATAAATATTTGAATTAATCAGTATTAGAAGTTCAATGTTAATTATAACTTTTCTCTGTGAAATAGCTGTTACTCAAAGTTACTCAAAGAAGCACAAAGTAACACAAAGAATAAACAAGAAATATTGTAAACTCTTATAGATATAACATTTCAGCACACTGATTAGTTACAAATAATTTAGTTAGCTATTTTTCGTAGATAAGGAATTTTATCAAGGATTAGTGCTAAAACTGTACTTCCAATTGCTGTAAGTAAAAAGACGAGTAATACACCATAAGCAGGCTCTATATGCTTACCTAGTGCATAATGTGCATTAATTATAAAGCCGTAATCACCCGATCTTAAAATGCTTAGTATAAAAACATGATTTAAATAGATGCCATAACTTAAGATACTAAGCTTGCTTATCCATTGTAGTATGGGGCTATTTGCTTTTTCTTGAAGTTTGTCTTTAAAAGAATGAAAAAATAGAAAAATAATAATAGCGTTGGCAATATTGGTAATGCTAAATCTTGATAATAAAAAATAGTCATTGGTATTGTTATGATTTGAGAGATAATAGGTTCCAATAATATTTATTACAGATAATAAAGTAAATATAATAAGAAGTCGCCAAGGTTTTTTAATAATCACATCTTTTAAAACAAAGCCTAAAATATAAAAGCCAGAATATTTTGCGAATTCTAAATATGGGTTTATTCCAAATCCAAGATTAAAAAACTGCTCTAAATGAGAAGGGATGAAATTCATTAAAAACCAGATGCTTAGAAAATAATAGATAATCTTTTTAGGAGCATGATTTACCATATAACTTAAAAAGGGTGTAAGTAAATACAGTACTGATATCATATATACAAACCATAAATGATATTCCACATTTCCGCTTATAATGTCCAAAAAATATTGTCCTAAAACTAGTCCTTTAGATTGGATAAACTCTTGTGGATTTTGTAAGAATTTATAAAAAATAGCCCAAGCAATAAAAGGAATTACAATTCTGACAAATCGGCCTTTTAGAAATTGCCCAATATCGAGAGACCTTTCTTCTTTTAGCATAAACAAACCGCTAATCATAATAAAAACAGCAGAGCCCCATTTAATAAAACTTGCATAAATAACACCAATAATCCACCAATCAAACCCATTATCGAATCCATTATAAATAAGATATCCACCAGAACTGTGAATAAGTAGGATGATATATATGGAAAATAATCTTAGGAAATCAATACTGATATCACGAGAAGCTATAGTTTTTGTTTTTAACATATTATACTTTTAGTATTGCAATTTTACTTCCTCAAAAAAACGATTTATTTATGGTAAAAGCAATATTATCCAACAATATATTTTTTTGTAATTTTTCTGACATAAAGTAATAAGAATTAAACAAAAATATCAATAGTTATTTATTAGAAAAAAGGGACTCCATTAATATTTTCATTTCCAAAATTTCATCTATTTCCACTAAATATTCGCCTTCTTCTTTAATAAATACATCTAAAACCTTTAGGCTTTCTTCTGCCATTACTATTTCAACTTTATTATTTTCATAAATTAGTTTTCCAGCTTCAGATTTGAATTTGGAGATGCCATCCTCTGATTTGCCAAGCATCACATTCTCATTATAATAAAAACCTCTTGATGCATTATCAAATGAGGCACGACTTAAATGAATTTGTGGTTTAACAAGGTAAGGAGCTCCAGAAGTTGGGCAAAAAGTAGAACAATTACCACACTCATTGCAGTAGTCACCGATATTGTAAATCTGGCTTTCTTGAGTGATAGAAAAATGATGTGCTGGTCTAAGTTTAAAACGATGCCCTGAGATTTCAATATTTTGTATTTTATAAGTTTGTATTTCTGTTTGATAATGCTGATTGGCACGATTAGGGCAAACACTTATACAGATATTGCAATACTCATCACATTGTAAACAGCGAGATGATTCTTCAATAGCTTGACTGGTAGTGATGTCACTCGAATTATTAGGATAAAAACTTTCAATTCTTAAGGATCGTTCTTCTAGATGTTCCGAAACATTTTTTTTCTTTATTAAAGATTTATCAATAGTTTGTCTGTTCAAATTTTCTAGCTGAAGAATATGTTCAGCAAAGATTCTGCCATCGGCAACTGCTTGTACTATTGATGAAGCACCTCTATTGGCATCTCCTCCAGTATAAAGTTTTATATCGGGATTGGCATATTGTAGATTTTGAATAGGATTAAAATTTTTACTTATTAAAGAGCTCTCTTGACCAAGTGCTGGAATAATACAATCACTTTTTATATATTCATATTCATCAAGAAGAATTTTAGGTATTTGTCTTCCATCTGCCCCAATTTCATGTGATAATGTCATTTTTTGGGCTTTTAGTTCAAAGTTGCCATTAGTTTTTATTATTTCAACTGGAGCTAGGAGTTCTTTAATAGTAATGCCTTCATTAAGAACATCAGTTATTTCTTGACTTTGTGCAGGCATTTGCGCCATAGTGCGCCTATATACAATGCTGACCGTCCCATTTTCTTTCTGAAGTTTCTTTGCAGTGCGAGCCACGTCCATTGCCGTATTTCCAGCGCCAATAATAAGAATATGCATGCCGAGATTTTGTTTTTCACCTGACTTGTGTTTTCTAAGGAATTCTAAAGGATCTAAAATAATAGATTTATTGTTACCCTGAATATTTAATTGTTTGCTTTTTTCGGCACCTGCTGCAAAGTAAATATAAGAGTAGTCTTGTGTTATTTTTTCTAGTTTAGATTTATTTATTTCCGAGTTGTAATGAATATTCACACCTAAATCAAGAATTCTATTTATATCTTTTTTCAGGGATTCCTGATTTAACCTAAAATCAGGGATAATACTTTGAGGTAAGCCACCAGCTTGAGTATTTTTCTCAAATATATCTATTTCGCACCCTTCCAAAGCTAAAAACCATGCGGCAGATAAACCCGAGGGACCTGCTCCTATAATGGCTATTTTTATTCCGTTTAGAGGTTTCGGATTAATTTCGGAAGCTTTTCCGTTGATGGCTATAAACTCTTTAATATCACGAATCCGTAAACTTTGGTCATAGTTTATTCTGGTGCATTTGGCCTGACAAGAGTGTTCGCAAATAAGACCTAAAGTATGTGGAAAAGGATTCTTTTGATAAATCACATCTAATGCTTTGTTGAAATTTCCCTGCGAGGCCCAATATAAATAATCAGGAATATCTTGTTCTGTTGGGCAGGCATCCATACAAGGAGCTGCAATGCAATCAAATGTATTTAATATCCTCTCTGATTTTATGTTTTTTGAATGAAATAATTCATATTTATAGGTGGGTATTTCAAGAGTTTTTTGAGCATAATTTTTTAAATATTCAAGTTGAGAATTCTGAACGTTTTGCTCATTAATTAAAGAAGTCTCAACATTATTTTCTGATAATTGAGTATAATATTGTATTAATCTTCCATATCCACCAGGTTTTAATAAATCAGATGAAACGGTGATAGGAGATAAGCCACTTTTTACTAAATCAGAAATATTAAAAGCATCGGCACCACCTGAAAAACTAATATCTAAATCACCATTAAATTCTTTTTGTATTTGATAAGCCAAATTTACTGAAATAGGGTGCAAAGCTCGTCCACTCATATAATTCATTTCTTCTGGCAAAACTTTACGATTATTTTTAACCTCCAGAGTATTAGTAAGCTTTATAGCAAAGTGCAAATCTTTTTCTTTAGAAAGACTCCAAAGGTTTTTAATGATATTTAGCGCATCATTATATTTGATATCGTGTTCAAAAGCTTCTTGGGGGACTTCTATTGGATAGTTTAAAGTATCCTTGAGTATAGCGTTTAATTTTTCTTGTCCTAAAAGTGTAGGGTTTAGTTTAATAGTAGTATGCAAATGTTTTTCGGAAATCAAGTACCTACTTATCTCTTCAATTTCTTTTGGCGGGCAGCCATGCATAGTGCTTAAAGTAATATTGTTTGAAATTTCTGAAGGGATATTTATTCCTTCAACAGAAGGATACAATTCTTTGATTAGAATTATCTTTTCTGCTAAATCTTTTGAGCAATTTGCCATTTTTTCAAAAAACCATTGCACATTATTGTTCATTATACCTGCCAAATCATATCCTACACTCATATTAAAAATGGTTTCAGGCTTGTTTCCCCAACCCATTTTATGATTAAGAATATGTATGATTATCCATGCGTTAAGATATTCGTTAAAGCTATCTTTAATTTTTAATTCTTGCGACCATTCACAATTATAACCTTCATCTTGCATATCAATACAAGGTTTTTTTACTTCAATTTCATCTAATGTTTGAATGGTTTTCAATTCAATATATCTTGCACCCATCGTCCAGGCAGCAATAATATTTCGAGCTAATTGGGTGTGAGGTCCAGCTGCCACACCAAAAGGAGTTGCGATGAGTTGACCGTAGCGCTTTACTTTTAATGAAGGAAAATTTTGCGGATTAAAAAACTGTGTTTTTGGTAAACCTAGAACTTCCTGTGAAGATTCAAATTGTTCTAAAATCTCGTAGGTGAGATTAAAAATCTTTTGCGTATAAAATTTATCAGACATATGGAATGATTTTAGGCCTAAATTTACAAAAGCTTTGCTAAAAAGTGATAAAAATATTCAATTATTACAAATATTTTTCAATAAATTACTATCTTCTAATCAAAAATCTTATTTTTGCCTATTAATTGGAGATTTATTGATTTTATTATAAAAAAGAAAAAAATGAAAATAGTTCTTAAGGTTGTATTATTAGTTGTAATTGTTGGTTTGGGATATTTAGTTTTTGATAGTATCATGGAACCGGTGAGATTTAATGAGCAAAAGGATTTCAGAGCTGCTAAAGTAATTGAAAAATTAGAAGATATTAG
>JAOZUW010000252.1 GCA_029938465.1 Bacteroidales bacterium
CAGGGGTTCAATTCCCCTCATCTCCACCAAGATACAATTCAATCCAATTCAATAAACTTCATCTAACCCCCTTAAATACGAGCTTTAAGCCTATTTAATCATTCATAGTAATTCACAGTAGTTCAATAGCATATAGATATTTTAGGGTACTTTTTAGGGGCATTTCGCTAAAGTGTACTTAGATATAGAAAAAAGTACCCCTAAAAGGAGATAAAATGGCTAGAGCTACCGAACCTTTAACAGATAAAGGAATAAGAGCCTCAAAACCAAAAGAAAAAGATTATAAACTCTTTGATGGAAGAGGATTATTTTTACTTGTTACAACCAAGGGAGCAAAACGCTGGAGATTAAAATATAGATTTGATGGTAAGGAAAAGATTTTATCTCTAGGTGTATATCCTGAAATAACTTTGGCACGGGCTAGGAAATTGCGTGAAGAGTTCCGAGAACAGATTGCAAACGGAACCAGCCCAGTTGATGAACGAAAAGCCAAAAAGAAAAAGCTTAATGCCCTTGATGCAAAAAAAACAAATACTCTTAAAAAAGTTATAGATGAAAGTTTGGCAAAGAGAAACACTCTAAGCGAAAACTATCTAACAAGATTACAGAACGCCTTTGATAATGATGTTACTCCATTTATAGGAAAACTATCTATTGAAGATATTACCAAAGCAGATATTTTGGAAGTGGTGGAACGGGTGGAACAGCGTGGAGCCATTGAGAGTGCTCACAGATTACTAACCCAACTCAACCGAGTTTTTAAATATGCACTCAATAAAGATTATATTGAGAAAAATGTTTGTGAACGTATAGATAGAAAAGAAGCTCTGAAAACTCCAGTTAAAAAATCATATCCAACCATTACAGATGAAAAACAAATTAACACTATGCTCAATATGATTGATGAGTATAGTGGGGATTTCTCAACCCGTCTGGCTCTAACCTTTATGCCCTATGTTGCATCACGCCCCTATAACATTAGGTACGCTGAATGGAATGAGATGGATTTTGAAAAAAAGAGATGGGTTATCCCAGCATCTAAAATGAAAACCAATAAAGAGCATATTGTACCTTTAACGAGTAGAGCCATAGAGATACTGAAAGAGGCTGAAAAGTTTAGTGCTGGAGAGAAATACATATTCCCAAGTTTTCTGCATAAACACAGCCCTATGAGTGATAATACTTTGAGGAGAGCACTCCAGCGAATGGGGTTCCCTAAAGAGCAGTTTGTACCCCACGCTTTTCGGAGTATGTTTTCTACCATTGCAAACGAACATTTAAGAGAGCACGGGATACACCCAAAAGTAATTGATATACAGTTGGCTCACTCTGCCAAAGGAAAAGTTGAGGGAGCATACAACCGAGCAGACTATATGGAAGATAGAAAAATCTTGATGCAGTGGTGGAGTGATTATCTTGATAAAATTAAAGGGGCAAAGTGATATATAAATTTATATTTAAAATCTTAGCTAATATAATAGTTTCATTATGGTATACTCGCGATACAAAAAAAAAGGAAGAAATATGAACAATACGATACTA